>NZ_OMWA01000035.1 GCF_900314615.1 uncultured Methanobrevibacter sp.
AGACCAAAAATGGAATTCTAACATTTTTAGACTTCCAAATGCAAAACTGGACACAAAATCACATAAAAATTAAATAAGCCTATAAAATTTTACAGACTCTTCACCAAATTATTAACCACATATTGTAATATATTATTTACATATTTTAACTTTAACCATTTTTTAATTAATTCGAAGTAATTATCCCATTGTGTTTTTTCATAAAGTCACACTTCAAAAATATTTATTATTAATTAAAAAGAGTTTCAATGGCATTTGATGGTCTGCCAAGTCATATCAAAATTTTTCTCAAAAATTAAATCAATGTCTGCATCTGGAAAATTTAACCAATAATATTGAGTTCCCATATACAGGATATGCAATGAATCTACAATGTTTTCGGTTGAGAAGTCCTCGGAGATTTCATTTTGCCTTTTACCCTCTTCGACAAGATCTGTTAAAAATATTTTAATATCATTTTCTGTTTGTGAAATTATCCTGTTAACGTCATGATGGGCATGACCTATTGATGTTAAAAGAAGAATTACACTGCTATAATTGATTTTTTCATTGATGCTTTCAATTTCCACACCTTTAATATAGTGATGTAAAATATTGAGCAATGTGTCATGGATTCTGTCCTTTGATGAACCTTCAAGAATGATTTTATCTAAATCGACTTTAATATAATCCACCATATATTTTTGAAGAATTGCTTCAAACAGGTCGTTTTTATCTGAAAAATAATAATATATGCCGCCTGTTGTCAGTCCTGTATAATTTCGAATTTCACTAATTGAAATATCAATTGATTCCTTCTCCAATATTAGTTTTAGTGTTTTTTCAGCAATCAAGTCTTTGGTGTTCATCTAACCACTCGTGTTTTAAGTTATTCTGTGAATTTTATCTTTTCCCATTCCAAATCAAAATTATCTTCGAAGTCCTGAATCATATCATCAATTAAATATACTTCCCATTTATATTGAATTCCCATGTACATGATAATTAATGACTCTACAATGTCTTCGGTTGAGAAGTCCTGTCTAATTTGTCTGTTTTTTTGACCTTCTACTATAATTTCTGTTAGAAAATCCTTCACTTCATTTAGAATACTATGGCTTAACTCCCCATAATGTTCATAAGCAAATCCGTCTCCTGTTAAAACCAGCAATATTGACCTGTAGTCTATTTCACCATCAATCGATTCAATCCGGATTCCGGTTTCTTTTTGCCTGAAAATTTCAGCCATGACATCATGGATTTTTTCTTTTGCATTACCATTTATCTGTCTGAGTTTGTCTATATTGAATCTGTAATAATTCATATAATATTTTTCAATAAGTTCATCGTATATTTCTTCCTTATTTGAAAAATAGTGATATATTCCACCAATTGCAATTCCGGAGGATGCACTTATTTCTCTAATAGAAATGAGAGAGTCTTGTTTTTCTATCATTAATTTTAAAGTATTTTCTAAAATTAACTGTTTTGTATTCATACATTAAACAATTTATATTTTATAGTTATTAAATGATATAGAGAACGAACGTTCGGTTGAAGTGTAAAATTAATTTTAAGAACAAACGTTCTGTTATATTGGAAAATAAAAACTGAATTTATAGTTTTAATTCATCAAACAACAATAATTTTATAAAACAATAAAAGGAAAAATATTATTGAGTAAATTTTTTGAATGAATATTCTATAATTACTTACAAATTTGAGGTATTTTAAAATGAAGAAAAAAACGATAGGGATATTGCTGATAATCCTTGTATTGTTTATAAGTATTGGCGCAATTTCAGCGGCTGATGCTAATGAAACATTAATGGAAGAAGTCAGCGATACCGAGATAGCAGTGACTTCTGTTGCTGTTGACGAAGACAACGCTATTTCGCCGGAGAGTGAAAGTGGCGGAGATGTTGAAATTAATGTAACTGATAGTCGAGATGAAAAATCAATTTCGAATGAGGTGAAGGTAACTTCTAAATCAAATGAGGTGCTTTCCGCTTCAAACGATGATGTGCTTAAAGCCGACACAGACTGTTTTTGGTGGGCTGAAAATAATGAATGGTTCGAAGATTTGCGTGACGCAATGGATCATATTAAAGATAGTTCTAGTAAAACAGGAACAATATATGTTAACGGCGGTACATACACCGAGCTTGACAAAGGAACATGTGGGGACATATATATTCATTTTACAAGTGCGGCAACAATAACAATACAGCCGTTTGATGGTCAACAGGTTATTTTCGACGGCACTAAAGAAAAAAATAATTACCTGTTTTGGTTATCTCATAAAGACTTAAAAGTCACATTCAATAACATAATATTCAAAAAAGGGCATGCAACAGCTGATGGTGGTGCTATTGAAGTTACTAATGCACAAGTGACATTGAACAACTGTATACTGACTGAAAATGAAGCCCTTGATTATGGTGGAGCTATAAGTGTGGACGGTGGAACATTTATAGCCAACAATTGCCAGTTCCTAAATAATTGGGCAGAAGATGATGGTGGAGCTATCTCCTGTGAGGATGATGGTACTGTCGTACTTAATAATTGTTATTTTGAAGGCAATAAAAAGATTAAAGATGGTGTCGAAGAAGAAAACGATTTCGGAAATGAAGGTGGAGAATCTGGAACCTGGACTTTTAACGACTGCCGATTTAAAGGACATGGTTCCCTTGAAATTGAAGTAGACGCTCCTGCTAAATCAGTGGAAATAACTCCTGATATTGAATACGGAAAAGAAGAGGTAAATTACGCTGTTTTATATAAAAATGGTAAAGAATATGCTAGAACCGCTTGTAATGATGGAGACACTGCAACTTTCTCCGATTTGGAACCAGGCACTTATACAGTTTACATGATGAAAAATTATGAAAAAAGATACGCATATTCTGGAAATGAATTTACTATTATAGAACCTAATTTTGTTTTAGATGATAAAGATGTATTTGAAACTTTAAGTGCTGCGGTTAATGCTATTCCTAATGGTGGAAGTGGAGTAATTACTGTTGAAGCCGGAACTTACAATGACACTGATAATTTTAACATAGTCATTAGCAATAAAATAGTAACAATTATGCCTAAAGATACTGAATCTCTAATACCGGTTACTTTTTCAGCCCTTTATGAAAATTATCTGTTGCATGTAGCAGGTTCTAATGCTCAACTCATTTTGGAAGATATAACTATTACTGGTAAATTTTCAATGTATGCATTATATATCAATTCTGATTTGGAATGTTCTATTACAGACTGTGAATTTAATAATATTAAAAATTCTCAAAACCAACCTGGAACTCCAATTAATGCTCAAAATTCAAAATTAGAAATAAATGGTACTACTTTTGAATTAAACGGCCAAATTAGCTTAATGAATACTGTTGTAACTATAGATGACTGTCATTTCACTAACAATACTGGCCGTCAGGGAGGAGCAATTAATGCAAATCCTTCTTCCGATTTAACTGTTACAAACTCAGAGTTTACCCGTAATGATGCAACAACTGAAGGTGGTGCAATATATGCAACTAATCTTAAAATTGAAGACACTACATTCATGCTAAACACAGCTGAAACTGGAGGAGCTGTTTATATAACTGACAGTAGCGACAGACTCGTTAATATTACTTCTTGTGTTTTTGATTCCAATATTGCAACTAATCAGAGAAACATATACTCCAAATCACTCACAAGAAAAATTAATTTAGAGTTTAATGAATATGATTTGGATTTAGCAATGAATGAAAAAGATGCTTCCTATGGTAGCGAGTACATTCTTAATGGTAAATTTGACTGGGGTTCAAATTTAAATAATACTTTTACTCTTTTATCAGGAACCATAGATGATGAGAATGCTTTCGGAGATTTGCTTACTGTTGAAGATAACAAATTTAATATAAATCTTGGAGTGCTAACAGGCGGAACACATGAATTAGCCATGGAAGGAATGTATACTCAGGGAGACAGTAATGACCATTTCTATACCCACATGTATTATTCTGATTTAAATGGAAACGAATTCTATCTAACAAACCCTGCATATCTAAAAGTAGTAATTGCAAAAGCTAAAATATTATTGAATCTTGAAGTAAAAAATGTATTAATACCTGAAATACCTGTTTTAAATCTTTATGCTAATTGGGATAATAATTACACAATTTTCATCGGAAATAAATATTATAAGCTTGAAGTTGTAAACGGTAAAGGTAGCATGCAGCTGACCGGTCTTGATTTAGGTAATTATTCGGTTGTTGCTATGCGCGATGCTGATGAAAACTTTGATCTCGCCATGAATTTTACTACTTTTTCAGTAAGTAAAACTTACAGCAACTTCCTCGTTGTAAGTACAAATGTGGAATATGATACTTTAGCACAGGCTGTAGCCAATTCCGGCAATGAAGATACAATATATGTTAAAAACGGCACATATAAAGACACAAAAGTAGTAATATCCAATAAGACTTTAGATATTATTGCACTGGAAACTGTGGTCTTTGATGCTCAGGGCGGCGATGCGAATTTCATAATTGTAAATGAAAATGCTGAAGTCTATATTTATGGTATAGCATTCAGAGGAATTCACAACAGAAATACAAATTATGGAGCTATAGTCAATCACGGAGATCTTTCACTAGATTCATGTAATTTTACAGACAATAAGATTACAAAAACATCATTTGCTGGAAATGGTGGAGCCGCCATATTTAGTGACGGAGAATCACTGGAAATTGACAACTGTAATTTCATAAACAATGTCGCTCCTTTAAAAGTAAGTACTGCAGCAGTCACATCATTGGGTTATGAAGATATTTCAATCACAGATTCCAAATTCATAAACAACACTGCACGTGAAGGAGGAGCAGTTCACTTTAAAAACATAGCTCAATTTGAATCAGCAATCTATTCATGTGATTTTGAACAGAATACTGCTGTTAAAGGATCTGCAATATATGTCGGAAACAATTCAAGATATGCATCTGTAAGTCTATCTAATTTCATTAAAAACAACATCAAAAATAGTTTAGGAGAAAAAGCCCAACTTGAAGGTGGAGTAATATATGTCAATGGAAACACTACCGAGGTAACAATTGACATAGGATTATCCAACTTTGAAAACAACGCCAACAAAGATGTGGACGGAGGAGTCTTATGTCTTGACGGAAGTTCAAATGCATTCATTGAAGGCTGTACCTTCAATAACAATAGCGGTAAGTTGGGTTCTGCAATTTTAATCAAAAACCCTAATAATGAAAAACTCACATTAATTATAGATAGCAGTTCATTTACAGATAACCATGCAACAACTGGAGCTGTTGCAACCTCTCCTAAAGTTATAGCACTCATTGAAGAGTGTATTTTTATGAATAACACTGGAGAAAACAGGCATGTTTACAGCAACGGATTTACTGTGGCTCATGATACTGTTTTTGAAATTACCAATGCTAACTTAAAAGCATCAACTGTTTCATATGGTAATGACTCAATAATCAAAGGTACAGCAGATCCTGGTGTCAATATCTACACATTAGCAAACTTAACCGTTGATGGTGAAAATGTCACTGCAGAAATTAAAAACAATGCATTTACCTATAATGCAGGTGTATTGAATCATGGAAAACATACAGCTGTTTTAAACAATATTGTAGATATGAACAATAATACCTACTTGATGGATAGTATAAGTGTTACTTTCAAAGTTAACCGTATAGGCATTGAATTAAATGTTTCTGTTGACAATATTACCTATGGTGAAACCCTGAAAGTCGTTGAAACATTGCCTTCCACTGCTTCAGGTAGAATAAGTTATCAATTGAATGGAAAAGAATACACAAAAGATGAACTCGAATCATTGAAATTAGATGCAGGAAAATATACCCTAGTAGCTACCTACAATAATGACGATTACGCACCTTCATCTTCCACCATCAATTTTGAAGTATATAAAGCCAATCCGACCATATCTGTAGAGGATGTGGAAGTAGAAGATAATGGTACCGTTATTGTAAACATAAAAACAAATGTTCCATCAATCTATACAATAGAAATTGGAGATTACAAAACTGATAAATATGTTAACGGTAGCAGAGCTGTTGAAATAGATGAAATATTTGAACCTGGAACCTACACAATCAAAGTCACTTCACAGGAACGTGTAAACTACAAATCAAATTCCACTGAGGCTACTTTGAAAGTCACTAAAAATATTCCGGTAGTCACATTAAGTGCCTCCAATAAAGTCACATCTCCAAATGAGGCTATTGTCGGTGTTTCAGCTCCGGAAAATGCAGTAGGAAATATCACATACACAATAACAGATTCAAATAAAAACATTGTTAAAACCCTAACCCAATCCTGCAGAGACGATTTAATCGTTTCCGATTTGGATGACGGAGACTATGAAATCAATGCAGTATTTGAAGGTGATGATTTATACTATTCAACCAGCAATATCAAAATGGCTCCATTATCCATTATGAGGTCTGTGAATAATGAAGATATCCGCACTTCTGAAGAAGATGAGTACGATGAGGAATATTACTATCCATTCATATACCAGGAAGATGAAGATTCAGATTATGAATATTATGAAACCCTGGAAGAAGCAATAGATGCGGCTTCATTAATGGGAGGAATCATTACAGTTAGAGGAGGAACCTATTATTACGAAGATGGAAACGCCGGTATTGATATTGAAGGAGAAGCAGAAATAACAATCAGAGCTTTTGCAGGCGAAGAGGTTATTTTTGACTGTCAACATGAAAGTGACTTCCTGTATTTAACATATGATACTGAAGTAGAGATAATTGAGGCAGCTCCACCTATTCCTATTATATATACCACAGAAGGGCCTACCATTACACTTGAAAACATTACCGTAATCAACGGATATGCCAACAGTGATGGTGGAGTTATCGAAATGGATGCAGGTAGTTTAACATTGCTGAACTGTAATTTCTACAATAACGAAGCTGAATATGGTGGAGTAATATATATCGGTTCACTTACTTCAGATCAGGATGCGGACGTCATTGCATATAACACTACATTTATAAACAATATTGCAAGATCTGAAGGTGGAGCAATCTATATTTCAGAAGGTCTTGAACAGTTCGTATCAGCTTCATTTTACGCATGTACATTTTTAGACAACTACCAAGGTGAAGATGATGAGAGAACTATGAATTACTTTGCTGGTGATGCTGCTGATGAAATAGTTAAGAAAGCTTGTATATTTAACGCTAAGGATACAGTAAAATGGTCAATGGATAAAATCAACCAGACAGTAACTGTTATCGGTACATCTACTGATATCTTCGATTCAATCGTTTTATTGTACTTCGATCATATACCATTATACTCAATTTACAATAACGGTTCCCAAACATTTAATGTCACTTTCGAGGACGTAATGGGCGGAAACTACACTATAGGTGTAATGAATGACCATGACCTCAATACATATATCTTTAAAGATGCATCATTTGAAATGAGAGTGCCAAACTTCATCATATCCGCAGATGAGGTATATGAAAACTTAACTGATGCTATTGGCAATGTTACAGATAATGGTATTATTTATGCAAATGCAAATTATCATATTGATGAGAATATGGAAATTGACATTAGCAAATCTTTCACACTTACCAATTTCAGAGACCGCGTGGTTGTTTTCGATGGAAACAGCACAAACTGGTTCTTTACAGTGGCTGAAGGATGCAATGTTGTAATTGAAAACATTGAGTTTGTTGATGGAGGCATAAAAGATCATGCATCAATTGAAAATTACGGCAGTTTAACACTTAAAAACTGTTCTTTCACAGGTTTTGAAACCGAGACAATCATATACAATTCCGGTTCCTTAAATATAACAGACGGTGTATTTTCACTTAATTCCATTAACAATGCGATTGTCTTGAATAATGGAAAATTATTCATCGACGGAGCTGAATTCTCAAGCAATGTCATAAATACAAATTCTGTTGTCTACAACAATGGAAATGCAGAAATTGTTGCTTCCAATTTCACAGAAAACATCAATAACGGAAATGGTGGTGCAATATATAACAAAAAATCATTAACCATTAAAGACACAGTTTTCAATGAAAATGAAGGCATAAATGGCGGAGCTGTTTATAATGAAGGTACATTAGAAGTCTTAAACTCTACTTTTGAAGATAACACTGCAAACGGATATGGTGGTGCAATTTTCAATGACGGTGAAGCAAACATAGCTAATTCATCATTTAGCGGAGGATTCAGTGAAAAGGACGGAGGTGCCATTTACAATAATAATATACTGATTGTGAATAATTCCACATTAGTTGCAAATACCGCAACAGGCAATGGTGGAGCAATCTACAACAACAAAACCCTGAAACTTACAAAATCATTCTTTGGAATTAACTTCGCTTACGAGTATGCAAACATTTACAATGCAGGCGATGTTCAAGACTTTAGAGATAACACATTCGATTTCTATGATGTGATATTGTACGTACCGGATGGAGAATACGGCATTCCTACAACAATTACAGGCACACTTGATCCTCAATTCAACATGGACCTTCAATTAACATTACCTGGATTTGTTAACTATAAAGACGCTAATGTCACAATTACAGACGGCATATTTGAATATAATACCGGCGTTTTACCAAAAGGCGCTTATGACGTTATATTAAATGAAGTCATTTATGATAAAAACGGCAACGTTTATTATGGTGAATCAATAAGGGACAGGCTTATCGTAAATAAAGCGAATGTCTACATAAATCTGACTGTAGAGGATATTATCCTTAAAAATTCAGATATTGGTACCCCTGTTTTAAAAATCAACGCAAGTAAAAACGGAACATTCCAGCTTCTGTTCAATAATAGGCTTTCAACTTTCACTATTGCTGACAGTCAAGCTGAAATAACATTGGACAGTGTTGGAGAAGGAAACTACAGCGTAATGGTTGTCCGTGAAGGTGATGAAAACTATAACGATGCAGCAAACGGAACCACATTCACTGTAAGCGAATATTTAGGCAATTTCATTGTCAACAGTACTGGTGGAAAATTCGATACATTGGCTGAAGCTATCAATAACTCTACAGCTGAAGACATTATTTATGTAATGGAAGGAACTTACAGCGGTTTTGGCTATGCCGCAGGAAATATTGTAGGTAAAAAATTAACCATAATTGCACTTGGAGATGTTGTTTTTGATCAAAGTACAACTAATTTAGGGTTTATAAACACTACTGGAGACTCTGATATTACTATATGTAATGCAGTATTCACCGGATTTAAAACTAACTATAAGAATGCAGTCTTTTTCAATAGAGGTAATTTGACTTTAGATGGATGTGCCTTTGCCAACAATACTTTAGGAGAAGACAGTGATACCATAGAATTTAAAGCATTTATCTATAATGAAGGAAATTTAAATATTGTTAACTCTGAATTTTATGACAATAACATATACCACACTTACCTCGTCACTAGTAAATCTGACATTATCATTAATGAATCAACATTTGAAAACAATACAATCGACAGTTGGGGTCGCCTCATTAATATAACTAATGCGAATTCAGCAAAAATCATATCAACCGAATTTGTTGAAAACACATTAGGATCCGGTGAAGCCATTTTTGTTGAGAAATGTAATGATGTTCTCATTAATGCTGAATTTTACGATAATACTAAAGGAGAAGGTATTTTTGCAAGGGATAATTCAAAATTGAATATTGAAAATTCAATATTTACAGGAAATGCATTTAGCCGTATAATTGAATCATGGAACAATGTTCAAAATAGTATTTCAGGATGTACATTCACAAACAATACTGGTTATTATATTGTTTTAAGTGAAGACAAAAATCTGTCCGTTTCAGAATCCACATTTTTATCCAATACCCTTTCAGACAACCCACATTCAGGTGAAAGTACATTATTCATTGGATCAGATGTGAATGCTAGTGTCAACGGATGTGTGTTTGCAGAAAATAAGGGAGGCGATTGCAGAAACATCTATAGTGAGAACCCTAATGTGAACATTACCCATACAACCTTTGATACTGAAAACGTCGATTATGCTGTTAGTGATATTGACTACGGAAAAACTGAAACAATTAACGGTACTATTGATATTGGTACAAACTTCGACTTCAATGTCAATTTAAACATTAACAACAAAGTCTATCCAGTCAAAGTAACTAACAATAAATTCACCTACACTTTAAGCAATCTAACAGGTGGAGACTATGATGTGGTATTAACTGCACAAGACAGAGATTCAAACACATTTGTATTTAATCAAATAACCAAAACATTCACTGTCAATCGTATAGATCCTGGATTAAAAGTTACAATATCAAATATTACTCAGGGTGAAAAATTAGAAGTTAATGCTGAACTCATCAATAATGCTACCGATAAGATTCTCTATCAATTGGATGGAAAATGGTATAACAAGACTCAGCTTGAAAATCTCACATTGACCCATGGTAACTATTTAGTTGCAGCATCATATGGTGGAAATAAAAACTACTATCCAGTCGGTATACCAGTTTATGTGGAAGTTTACAAAACCACTCCAAACATAACTGTAAGTGATGCTGAAGCTAACTATGGTGAAGATATTGAAATTAATGTAAAAGTCGACGTTGCTGATTATTATACCGTATTTATAAACGACAGCTACGATGATGCAGTTTCATTGTATATTGACGGCAGCGGAACATTTACAGTTCCAAGTAAAAACTTCAAACCTGGTAAATATGAAATCAAAGTTTATAAAATTGAAACTGATGACTATAATGAAGCATACGGCTATGCTAATTTAACAGTTAATGAAAATATCGGAATTTTCAACCTATCTAACGATACTATTTATTATGGTGAAAATGCAACTGTTCGTGTGAAAGTTCCAGAAAATGCATATGGAAACATTACCTACACAGTATACGATTCCCAAATGAATATTGTTTACACTACCACACAGTCCTGTCTCGAAGAACTTGTTGTTCCTAATTTGTATGTTGTAGACAATGTTGGAAAATATATGGTCACAGGTAAATTTGAAGGAGATTCCTACTACACCAATAAATCCGTAGTCTATTCTGGCGTAGTATTAGTCATTCCAAAAACTGTAGAATTAAACATTACTGTATCCAATATAACCTATGGCGAAAATGCAGTAGTTACTGTTGGTGCAGATGCTGACGGCGAATATCTCGTTTATGTCGGTAATGAAACTTATAAAGTTAATGTTGTAAACGGTACCGGAAACGTTTCCGTTTCTGATTTAATTGTCGGAAGTTATAATGTTAATGCATCAGCTATTGACGGCAATTACACCGCATTCAATGAAACAGCATTTGAAGTAACTCCTAAATCCGTTTCCATCGAAATTTCAGTTGAAAACATAACATATGGAGAAGATGCAATCATTACAGTTAAAGCTGACGCTGACGGTGAATATCTCGCTTATGTAGGAAATAAAACCTATACCATCACTGTTAAAAACGGTAAAGGAAATGTATCTGTTTCTGACTTGACTGCAAGAAAATATAATGTTAACGTGACTGCTATTGACGGCAATTACACCGGATTTAATGAAACAGTATTTGAAGTAGTTCCTAAACCTGTTTCAGTCATTGTTTCTGTTGAAGATATTTTCATTGATGATAATGCTGTTGTTTTAGTTAAAGGAGAAGTTGATGGCGAATATATTGTAAATATATATGATGAGAATTACACTGTAAACGTTGCTGACGGTGAAGGAAGCATTGATATTAGTAATTTGAATGTTGATAAAGGCATTTTGGTTTCAGTAACAATTGCTGACGGTAACTACAGCACATATAATACCACAACATTCAATGTAAATAAACATGACACTCCAATTGAATTGGATATCCAAACCGGAGAAAACAATGTGACAATGACTGTTAGTGTTAATGATACTGCAACAGGTCTTGTCAAATTCCAAGTTAGCGGTGAAGAGGAATACTCACTTTATGTCGATGTGGTGAACGGTAAAGCAGTTCTTGAAGATATTCTTGATACCGGTGATTACAGAGTTATCGTAACCTATATGGGAGATAACAGATTTAATACCAACATTACTTCCGAAGAGTTCACTCTCAAAGGCCACATTAAGAAAGATACTCCTATTACTGCTGATTCTAAAGTGAATGGATACAGAGTTACATTAACTGTTAAAGTTGATGAAAACGCTACAGGATTTGTAAGATTGACCGTTGGAGGTACTGTTGCTAATATTGAAGTAGTTGACGGTGTTGCAACATTAACAACTAGTCTGATGCCAAACAGTTACACTGTTGATGTAACTTACCTTGGTGATGACAACTACAATACCAACAGCACTATAGAGACATTTACCGTTACAGAAATTTCCAAGGAAAATACCACAATTGATCTTAACATTGATGTTTATGAAGACACTGCTCTGGTTATGGTTGATATAAATGAAGCTGCAACCGGACTGGTTAAATTCTATATGGTAGGTAAAGAAAGCGGTGAAGAATATACAATGTACATGGATGTTATAGACGGTCATGTAGAAACCTTAACTAACAGCATCGAACCTGGAAACTACACCGTAGTTGCAACATACATGGGAGACTCAGTATTCAACACTAACACTACATCCAAAAACGTTGAAATCCTCGGACATCTCATGAAAGACACTCCAATCGACGTAGAAGTTGAAACCAATGCAAACAGAGTTACATTAACTGTTAAAGTTAATGAAAACGCTACCGGATTTGTTGAAGTCAAATCTGGCGTAAGCGTATCCAATATCGCATTAGAAAATGGTGAAGCTACATTAACAATCACCTTGCCTTACGGAAGCTACACCTTGGATGTAACTTACCTTGGTGATTACAATTACAATAAAAACTCCACCAAAGCGGAATTCACACTTGTAGAACCTGCTAAGGAAAATACTCCAATTTCATTAGATGTTGTGAGTGAAGAAAACAATGTAGTAATGACAGTTACAGTAAATGAAGCTGCAACCGGCCTTATCAAATTCCAAGTAACCGGCGAAGAAGAATACACTCTCTATGCCGATGTTGTCAATGGTGAAGCGGTTCTTGAAGATATTCTTGAAACCGGCGATTACACAGTAATTGCAACATACATGGGAGACAGCAGATTCAACACCAATATTACATCTCAAGAATTCACTATCGAAGGCCACATTAAGAAGGATACTCCAATCACAGCATCTGCTGTTGTGAATGGTAACAGAGTTACATTAACTGTAAATGTTGATGAAAACGCTACAGGATTTGTAAAACTAACTGTTGGAGGAACTGTTACCAATATTGAAGTAGAAGATGGTGTCGCAACACTAACAACCGTATTGGTACCAAACAGTTACTTTGTAGATGTAACTTACCTTGGTGATGACAACTACAATATGAACAAAACCTCCGTGACATTCACTATAACTGATGTCGCCAAGAAAAACACCAATATTGATCTTAACATTGATGTTTATGAAGACACCGCTCTGGTTATGGTTGATTTAAATAAAGCCGCAACCGGACTGGTTAAATTCTATATGGTAGGTAAAGAAAGCGGTGAAGAATATACAATGTACATGGACGTTATAGACGGCCATGTGGAAACCTTTACCAACAGCATCGAACCTGGAAACTACACCGTAGTTGCAACATACATGGGAGACTCAGTATTCAACACCAAC
>NZ_OMWA01000036.1 GCF_900314615.1 uncultured Methanobrevibacter sp.
ACGAGTACAACCATAGTTTTGTTTAAACATGACTTCTTGTTCAAGAGTTAAATGAAGCTTAACAACCACACCTCGAATATACTCACCCATAAATCTCATCCCCATTCCATCATTATATACCATTTTCATTCATATCTAAAAAAAAATGAAAAAAAACATCTACTCTTTTTTAAAACAACAATTAAAATCACATTTAATTGAATAATATATCATTTATAATTACCCATATATAAAAAATAAGAGAGAGCATTTGAAAAGTAATCGAATAACGAACTCAGAGCAATTTTTCAAAACCAAAACAATTTTTCATACCCAAAGCAATTATTTAATAATCCAATAACAAAAAAGTATACTGAATAAAAAATTCATGACATAAAATAGCCTCAAAAAAACGCAAATAAAATAAAACACAATAAAATTAATTAAAAAAGACAGTACACCCAATAGTGCAATTCATCCACAACTTGCAGAAGTTGTGGTATTCTTGCATTTTAAAGATAAAGTTAAAATCAAAAGATTCTAACTTTATTTCTAAACAATTCATCGAGAATAATCTCTTGAATATTTATTTTAATTTTATTATATATAATATTTTCTTATTGAATAATGTAGGGAGAACCCCACTAAAGAAAAAATGCTAAAAACTTCTTTCTTTACATTCAACAACTAATATACATTAATAGAAATCATTTTAGAAAAATTAAAATGATTCTAATTAATTCGATACCATTTTAATTAAAAAACGAGTATCTTTTTTCAAGATTATTCCTTCTGAATTGTTATGCATTTATTATCTAAGTGGTCAAAACCTACTATAGAAAATTTATTACCCATAATATTTAAAATAAAAAGTTTTTAGAATATTAAAATTAATTTAAAAAGAAAAAATTGTTTTAAATTAATAAAATTGCTCTGAAAAAAATAATAGTTAAGAGTACTTAAATCTTATCTTTAGTGTGTTTCTGCCAGACTTTTTCATTGTCACTAGCGGAGATTTTATTGTCCGCCATTACACCAACAAGGTCATGAGCAACGTAAGGCTCTTCAAGATATTCAATGTCATCACCTGTCAATTTTAAATCAACTGCACTGACTGCTCCATCAACATGGTGTGCTTTGGTTGCACCCACAATTGGAGAGGTTACCTTTTCCAAAAGCCATGAGAGAGAAACTTCAGTCATTGAAACATCATAATTTTTGGCCAGTTCATCAACCCTTTTAATAATCTCCAAATCCTGAGATTCAGTATTCTGATATTTCAGTTTAGCATAGAAATCTTCGTTTAATCTTTTTGAATCCTCACCAGGAATTCTTGAGAGTCTTCCGGAAGCAAGTGAGCTGTAAGGTGTTGTTGCAATATGGTCTGCAGCACAAAGCGGAATCATTTCACGTTCCTCTTCTCTAAAAATTAAGTTATAATGTCCCTGAATTGATACGAATTTGTGAAAACCTTCAGCTTCGGCAAGTGCATTTGCCTTTGCAAGCTGCCATGCAAAACAGTTTGAAATACCGATGTATTTGACCTTGCCTTCATCGATGACTTCTGTTAAACCTTCCAGAATATCATACAATGGAGTGTTATAGTCCCACATATGATAAATATACAGGTCAATATAATCCAATCCCAGGTTTTCAAGGCTTTTTTCAACAAAATTGTGAATGTGCATTTGGCCTGAAACATTATTTTTGATTTCCTCTTCTGTTCTTGGAAGAAACTTTGTTGCAACTACAACATCATCTCTTGAAGCATATTCCCTAATTGCTTTTCCAACATACTGCTCTGAAGTTCCGTTCTGATATCCTATTGCAGTATCAAAAAAGTTAATTCCACTATCAAGACCGTTTTTAATTACTCCCAGTGATTCTTTTTCAGGTAATGTCCATGTGTGCATTCCGTTTTCAGGGTCTCCGAATCCCATGCAGCCCATACAAATTCTACTTACATTTAAATTAGAGTTTCCAAGTTTAACATAATCCATTTTCAACACTTCTTCATAACATAAAATACATAACTGTAATCATCACTATGAGTCCTGTAATGATTTATTTCCTTTTTAAGCTGTTTTACAAAGTCCTTTGCAGATTTATCACTGCTTAACGAGTTTAGATTTTTCTCAAGTTTTTGATAATAATCCTCCCAGTCACATTTTGGTACAATAACATAGTCAACAAACTCATATCCTGCATTTTCAATCTGTCCAATCTTATTTTGGATTGTATCGATTTCATCATAGATATTTTTCCAGAATTGTATACTTTCACGTGAGGGTTTTGAAATCCAAGAGATATCAGAAATTACCGCATATCCATCTGACCTCAGCAATCGCCTCCATTCATCTAAAGCTTTTTTAAATCCCATTATCTCAACTGATGCCTCACAAAATATTATATCAAATTCCTCATTTGCAAAATCCGGATCTTTCATATCTCCAACACCGCTGAATACTCTATCTTCAAGAGAATTTTCAGTTATTTTTTCATTCAATAATTTAATATAATGTTTAAACAAGTCAAATGATTCGATTTCAGCATTTTTAAAATATTTTGCAAGTTGTATTGTTGATGTTCCAACGCCACATGCAATATCAAGCACATATAACTTATCATTAATGTTAATGTCAATCTTTTCAATTGCTTTTAGAGTAGTATCTTCACTACCTGGCGACAATCTGTCTAAATCTCTATAAGCCTGATAAAAATATAGTGGAATATCCATGTTCATAATTTTAAACCGTATTGTTTAAAAATGTTAACTTACAAATATATAATTATCAAATTAATTGGAGATTTAATTATGATTGTAAACGTAAAAGCAACTAATAAAAATAGTGGCGAAGTAATTTCATTCGCATTAGAAGGCGACAGAGACGCAGGTTTCACATACGAAGGAACTCACATGCAAGAAGTAACAGACAACAAAATCAGAGAAGTCTGTAACGGATTAATCTTACTCGGTTCCCCTCTTTACACCATCAAATCCGGTGGAAGTGAAACTATCGAAAATATGACCTTTGTGACTGAAATTGCAGCAGAATAATTCTGCTCCCTTTTTTTATTTTATTTTTAAAAAAATTAAGAAAAAGAAATTATTTCATTTCCTTTTCCCAAACTCTTATAACATTTACATCAGCTTTATCAGCCAATTCTTCCATTGTTTTTATCTCATCATCGCTTAATTCAATATTTACTGCTTCAGCAGCGTCTTCAACATGATGAACTTTTGTTGCACCGATGATTGGAAGAGTGCCTTTTGCAACTGCCCATGCGATTGGAAGCTGAGCTATTTTTGCATCATGAGCATCTGCAATTTCAGATAAAGCTTTATTTAACTCTTCAATTTCAGCTAAACTGTCACCATATGCATTTGCCCTGTCAGATCCTTCAGGGAAAGGATGAGCGGTGTCATATTTACCGGATAATGCTCCCTGTTCCAATACCATGTATGCAAAGAAAACAATATCATTTTCTCTGCAGTATTCTAAAATTCCTGAGTCTTCAGATGACCTGTTAAGCAAACTGTAATGGTTTTGTACCGCACCGAGTTTTAAACCGGCTTCTTTAAGGATTTCATTAGCTTGTTTAATTTCTGCAAGATTGTGGTTTGAAACACCAATCATTTCAATGTCATGTTCTTTTGCAGTTTCCACTAATTTTTTAGTCCATTCCGGTGCTCCAACAGGGTTGTGAATCCAGAATATGTCAATGTCATCCACACCAAGGATTTTTGCACTGTTTTCATACATTGCAGTTACTTCATTTGCCTCAAACATTTCTGCAAGCTGAGGTGTGAATTTTGTAGAAATTACAAAGTCATCACGGTCTGAGGTTTTAAGAAATTCTCCTAAAACTTCTTCTGAAGTTCCCATACCATATACGTAAGCAGTATCCCATAAGTTTAAACCTAATTCCATTGCTTTATCATATATTGGTTTTAAATCGTCGACTTTGTGCTCGTTTCCGAATGTTCCATCATTACCCCATGCCCATGCACCGAGAGCAATTTTTGGAAGGTTATCTTTCAATGTCATGACACTATATTTCAAAAACAGCATATAAAAAGTTAAAGTGACAGCCATGACACCAAAAATTAATTATTAAACAAACTAAAAATGAATAAAACATATGACATGTTTTGATTTTGAACTTACACACTGTCCTGTGGAATTATCTCTCGATATATTAAATCGAAAATGGGTTTTGCAGATTATCTGCGATATGTTTTTTGGAAAAAAACGTTTCAGTGAGTTTAAAGAGGGAAGAGCTGAACTATCCAACAAGGCATTGTCAAGAAGCCTGAAGTTTATGGAAGAACAGGAATTAATTAAAAAGGTAGTAAGTGATGGAAATATCGAGTATTTCCTGACAGATAAAGGAAAATCCCTGAATAAACTAATTTATGATTTAGTGGAATATACTCTGGACAACAATGGAGATTTGTATAATGAAGAAACTGTCATTAAAGCAAAAGAAGGCTTTAAAAGACAGTTGTTAGACTAATCATCCATGAATTGTATGCTGCATTCTTATAGGGAAAACCAGTTTGTATTCTGTTCCGTTTTTATGTTCAACCAGCTCTATTTTACCGTCAAGCTGTTTGGTGAGATTTTTAATGATTATGCAGCCCAGATTCATTTTAATCTTTTTAGGATCTTCAATACCCACACCATTATCCTTAAATGTCAGCTGAGCAGTATTTTCGTCAAGCTTGAATATTTTCTTGCTGATTAATTTATTTTTAACTGATTTATCCGGGAATGCATGTTTTATCGCATTCATGTTCAGCTCATCAATTACCAGAAGCAGTGGAGTAATGACTTCAATTGTTAAATTAAGATCTTCATCAACTTCAGATTCAAATTCAACACCATTTTTCATACCTACCAGAGTTCTGATTTGATTGTCCTGGTCATGAATAAAGTCGTTTAGATTGATATTTTTAAAGTCCTGAGTATTGTATGTTTTTTCATGCAAAAGCGCAAGTGATGTTAATCTTGCCTGCATATGATCAATAATGATTTCAGGTTTATCTTTATATGCTCTTTTTTCAAGGTTTAAAAAGCTGTTTAGAACCTGAAGGTTGTTTTTGACTCTGTGGTGGACCTCTTTAATCAATACATTTTGATGTTCATTGGCTTGCTCAAGTTCCATCTGTCTGCTCATCTCATCAGTAATGTCAGCTAAAAATCCAAGGCTGTGGGTGGTTTGACTAAATTCAAATCTTTCAATGTATAGTTCACAGATTTTCTGATTGTTTTCATCACCGCCGACATTGTATGTGAATGTTTCATCGATTCTGTCAATTTCACCATCAATCAGGCTGATAATCTGTTTTTTTGTTTCTTCTTCAACAATATTGTTTATAACATCAGGGGAGTGAACATAATCTTTCGGATTTACATCAATGAAATAATAATAACCTTCTGAAAATTCGTAATGCTTAATGTTTAACGGTTCAATTAACAGCGCCAGTTTTTTACTGTTTTTAAATCCCTGCAATAAGAAGTCCACTGGTTTAGCACCAGATTTTTTAGAATATCTTGTGATATCATTTATTAAACCGTAACGGCTTATTAAATTGCCTTCCTCATCAAAATTGGAATAAAGATTAATTTCAAGATATTTTAATGTTCCGTCATCTGTTCTTATTCTGATAATATCTTCATGATGACCTGTATCAGTATCCATGATTTCAAGAATATTTTTAATTAATTGCTTGTCTTCTGGAATGGCCAAATCAAATACAATATTATAATAAGGGTCATGCTCCTCTTTAGGACGATTTAAGATGTTGTATATTCCCTGTGTCCATGTATATTTTCCGTCAACCTTACGATAGCTTCCAGTCTGAGTGAAATATTCCATCATGCTGACCTTGTCTTCGGAATACTGAATCTTTTCAAATTCTTCCGGAACATCTGAATCAGTATTGACATGGTCTGCAAATACAAATAGCCTGTTCATTTCATAAATGATTTTGACAAGAGTGATTTTTGCAAGCTTCTGTTTACCATAATAGAAAACATGCACTTCTTTGGTTTTCTGAGTTTTAAAAACCTCATGAAGATAATCATGAAGCATTTCATAAAAGGCAGGTGAAATTTTACTCAACCTTCTTCCCCTTACATCATCAAGCTGAAGATTTACCTTATTAAGTATGAATTGACCCACAGATTTTATAATAAAATCCTTTCCGTCATCGTGAGGGATTAAAATATTTACATCCATCGGAACATTGCTTATAAGCTGTGGAAATGGAACATCATCTACAATAAATTCAAGAGGAGAAGGATTGTACAAATCCTTTTCATCAAGGTCATAAACACGCAGTTCATCTACATCTTCCAATTTTCTATAATCTTTATATAATTTCATTTTAAATTTCCTTAAAAATATGTAAAACAGTACCTGAAACATTTAATCCTCATTTAGGAGAAAATGAGTGGAATGCCTTCATTAAATCTTATTAACTATATTGCCAAATTTATCCAATATCTAATTAGTTAAATGTTTATTGAACATATTATTTAAATTTTGAAAATTTATAACTTCACATATAATAAGACAGAAAATTAATCATCTTTAAAAACTCAAAAAATTCCCTTGCCGGTTTTATTAAAAAATTCACAGAATGATTTTTTAAAGAAAATACTGACAATAACCTAATTATTACCCAATCAACTGCAGATAGCTACATGAAATATCTTTGATAAAAAATATATTTAATTCGATTTATTTTAAAAATAAATTTCATGATGGTTCCTCATTAGTAATTACAAAAAAAGATTAAATACATTGTCACAACTAAAAAAAATTAAAAAGACATATTAAATATTATAAATATATTTTAATTGAATAACTGAATAATTTCAAATTTCAATGAGGCATAATATGACTGATAAAAGTAACATGACCATTATTGGAGGTACAAGAGGATTAGGTCGATGGATAGCTGAACACCTGAATAATGAGTTCAACATCACTATCACAAGCCGTAACGAAGCTTCAGGACTTGAAGTTGCAAAAGAACTGAACGTTGAGTACAACAATGACAACATTGAAGCAATACAGAATGCAGATATTGTCATTTTCAGCGTGCCGATAGAGCATACTTCACAAACCATTAAAGAAGTGGCTCCACATGCACCTGAAGGATCTCTATTAATGGACGTGTGCAGCATTAAAACAGAAGCTGCCGAAGCCCTAATGAAATATGCTCCGAAAAATGTGGAAATATTGCCCTGCCATCCGATGTTTGGACCGCGCGTTCCTACAATCAAAAGACAGATTATCGTTTTGACTCCTATTGAAAACAGATCCAACAACTGGTTCAACCGTGTGGAAAGATATTTGACAAATTCCGAATGTGAAATCGTCATTACCACACCTGAAGAGCATGACAGGTATATGAGCATAGTTCAGGGCCTGACTCATTTTTCATTCATTACATTAGCTTCAACAATTAGAAAGCTCCATATCAACGTTGAAAAGTCCAGGTCATTTTCAAGTCCAGTCTACAGCCTAATGCTTGATATGGTCAGCCGTGTCATATATCAAAACCCTTACCTTTACTATTCAATACAGAAAAATAATAAAGAAAACACCAATGCAAGAAAAACATTAATTAAAGAGGGAACATACCTGTCAAAGCTAATTGAAGATGGAAATGAAGAGGACTTTGTGAAAAATATGGAAGAATCATCCAAACATTTGGACAATCGTGAGGACGCATTGATTCGCTCAGACAGAGCCATAGGCATGCTCAGCCAGAAAGCCAATGTCCTGACAAAATCAATTGGTAAAGAAATAGGCTTGAAAGATCTGCTTTCTGAAAAAATATATGTAGGCATAGTCAAAAAGGTTACTTCAAAATGTGTGATACTGGAAAACAATGATGAAATCTCCTTAAAAATTTCAAATATTGACATATTATCTGCAAAAGAGGTATTTGAATGGAAGAAAAATAATCTTAAACTTGAAAAATTCAAGTTATCTGTCAGCCTGCCTTCAAGCTGTGATGAAAAATATCTCATTAAAATGTTTGAAAATATTGAAGGAGTCATTGACGTTGAAATAACTGATATTGAACAAATAAACGATTCTCTATCTAATTTCACATTTGACTACTCAACATTCCATAAAAAAGACAAAAATTATGTTGAAGAATATGTTAAAGGAATTGGAGGAAAAATCAACTAATTTTCTCAAAAAATTCCCATCCCCATTATTTAATTCTTTTATTATTCCTCTTGATTTAAAAACAATGCTGAAATCTAACCCTCAACAATATCTTTTTTATTTTTTATAAACAGTATTGTAATTATCAGCAGAATTACAGTTATTATTATCATCATTAAAGAGGTCATGCTAAATGAGTTAACGGAAAGCTGATTATGAGCAATGTTTCCGTTTGCCAAGATTTGCATTATAACAACAGTAACTGACGAACCTATTGCACCTATAACCTGCCTTGCAGTGTTGTTGATTGCAGTTGCATCCTCAACATCCCCCGCCACAACACTCATTGCCCATGTTATTGAAGGTGACAGACCAAGCCCACAGCCGATTCCTCTGATTAACTGAGTAATCAACAGGTATTCGAATGTGGAGTTCATATTATATGTCATCATAGCTGCAAATCCTATTATATTTAAAACTGATGAAGCTATTAAAACCGGTTTAATTCCAATCTTATCGGCCATTACAGGACTTATGAAATTGAAAACAATCATGATTATTGCTGATGGAAACAAAATGAGTCCTGATTCGGTTGGAGAGTAATATGCCACACTTTGAACAAACAGAGGCACCATTACATTGATACCACACATCATAAAGTAGAGTAATGCTGCGAAAACAGTCCCATAAACAAAATACTTATTTTTAAGCACTTTCAAGTTTATCAAAGGTTTTTCAATTTTGTTTTGACGTTTGACAAATATCACTAATGTAATAACCCCAATAACTATAGGTAAAATTACATGAGTCAAGCTGAATGAGAATTCTGCAATATTTGAAAATCCTATCATCAGCCCTGCGCAGAACAGTATTGACAATATTAAAGATGCAAAATCCAAAGGATAATCCTGGGTTTCAAGTTCAAAGTTTGCAAAAAGAACTGCTAAAATTAAGATTATAAATGTTAATATAGCTAAAAATTCGAAAATAACTCTCCAATTAAACAGATCAATTATGATTCCTCCCATTGTCGGCCCCATTGCAGGCACGATTCCAACAAGAAATCCCATTAATCCCATGTAAAATCCCCATTTTTCTTCAGGCATTATTTTGAAAATCAATATCTGACCTATCGGCATTAGAATACCTGTTCCCATAGCTTCCAGAATTCTACCAACAATCAAAATTTCAAAACTTACTGATAAAAAACAAAGTACGGAACCTAATATGAATAAAACTAATGAGGTTATCAGGATTGTTTTAATCTTAAATCTTTTTGTAATGTATGCTGTTGGAGGAATCATCACTCCAAGCACAAGCAAGAATACAGAGTATGTCCATTGCACAGTTGCAGAAGATAGTGAGAAATCAGCCATATAATAAGGCAGGCTTGTTGTTACTATACTTTGTGATATCAATGTGACTGCAGAAGCCAATATGAGTATAATTAATGTTATTAACCCATTTCTGTTTTCAAATTTCATGATAACCTTTCCTTATAACTATTTTACATCTAACTAAAAATTTGTTTATAGAAATATTTATTAGTTTGTTCATATAAGATTATTAAAGGAATTACTCCTCGTGATTTTACTTATTTGCTGAACATTTATTATCATAAGAATTGTTCACAAAGAGAACTTGCCGACTTGTTAATAGTCTCAGAAGCCAATGCAGGCCAAATTATTAGACGTCTGGAGAAAAACAAGCTGGTTACAAGAGATTTTGATGAAAAAAATAAAAGCAGAAGAATAATCAACCTAACAAATGAAGGCACACACCTTGTTTTATCCTTATTAGATGCCGCCAAAAAATGGGAATCAAAATTTTTTGAAAGATATGCACCTGAAGATAAAGAGAAATTCAAAACAATGATTTCAGATTATTATCAGTTATCCGTTAATGACAAATAATCATCAGAGACAATAGCTAATTTTTAAACTGTTTAAAAACTATTATTCATTATTCATTCCCAACTGACAGTAATTATCTTAGAAAATAATATACACATGAATTTAAACTTTTTTTGTTGTTTATATCCATACAATTAAGTAATTTTAAAATTACCTATTATTTTTAACCGATAATCTCACAACTATTAATATGGCTAAAAAAATAATTATTTTAAACGGAAGTCCAAGAAAAAAAGGAAATACCTCTTCAATTACAGCAGAGTTCATTAAAGGTGCAACAGAAGCCGGAAACGAAGTTGAAGAATTCATGCTTTCATCAATGAAAATTAACGGATGCATAGGCTGCTGGAAAGGAGGAAAAAATATCGAACACCCATGTGCACAAAAGGACGATATGGATGAAATATATCCAAAATATGTCGATGCTGATATCGTGGTTTTAGCATCTCCATTATATTACTGGAACATTTCAGGATTTCTTAAGAACGCTTTTGACCGCTTGTTTGCCGTTGCAGAATGTGACAATTATAAAAATCCAGTAAAAGACAGTATTCTTATTATGGCTGCAGAAGGTAGTGGATTTGAAGAAAGCGAGTTATGGTATGACAATTTAGAAAAACATATGGGATGGAAAAGTATCGCCAAAATCTTATGCAGTCATGTAACACAGCCAGGAGATAGCGAAGGAAAACCTGAATTAAAACAAGCATACGAGCTTGGAAAATCAATTAACTAAAAAAAAACATAGATTCCCTATGTTTTTTAACTTTTTTTAACAATAAATTTCTATTCATTAACCGCAAATTTGTGGATGAATCACTAATTCAATGAATCATTCAAAAAAAAAAGTTCACTCGGAAGCAAGAATAATTAAACTTGCTCCGATCAATGTTGAGATTTAATTATTATCTTTTTTATAGTCTATAATCGCAAATATCCTTTTGAGACTTGATAATGAATTTTCAATAGATGCTGTTGAGCTACTTATTTTTTTAATAGGTTTATTAAATAACTTTGCATACATGATAATCGCCAATAGGGTTCCTAACTGGATTTCATTAGTTGCAAACAAGGAAATTCCGACAATATAAACACTAATATTAGTTACATTTGTTAATAATTCTGTCATAGGCACCATAAAATTAGTGATGTTTTTGGATTTAGAATAATAGTCAATTACAGTTTGATTGATTTTTTTAAATCCTTTTTCATGGAAGGCATCACGATTCGCGAGACCTCTTTCAAAATAGCTCATCATTCGTCCTAAATGCTTTTGATGATTCTCATAATGCTTTTTAGATTTATAATCACATATATAAAAGCTAGCAATATATAGTAGGAATGCAAACAGATACACTAAGCCCAATCTAATGTCTATTAAAAATATTAATACAAGTACAAGGATTATTGATATGAATTGCGCATAAATATCAGTTAATTTGGAAGAGACAAACTCTCTGAGGTTCATCACATCGTTGTTTAATCTGGAAAAGAAAAGGCCCTTTGAATTTTCTTTAATGTTTTCAGAACCGACAGCATCAATCTTGTCAAATAATTTCATTCTTAAATCATATGCTACTTTTTCACCGATAGGACCCATAATCCTTCTTGGAGCCAATTTAAACAGATATGCCCCTGAGTATAATGCAATCAACAGGACAATATTTGTGTAGATAGCAGTATCGTTAGATGAATCGAAATTAGAAATCAATAAATCAATAGTTGTTCCTGCAATTTTAGGGGCATTAACCATACACAGGGTAGATACGGTAAGTAAAATCACTGACATTATTATCTTGACCTTATCCTCTTTCAATATGGTCATGAATTTATTGATGAGATCATCTCTTTTAGCCCATCCGCCGTCGTCTCCATCAGCAAGATCTTCCTCAACAATTTCTATTGGTTCTGGAGCAATATCAGTGTTTTTGGATTTTATTGTTTTATCTTCCAGATTCAATACTTCCTCTAAACGCACAGAAGTGGCGTATGCACGTGGCCACCTATCAATTAATGCAGGAATATGTGCCAAGGTAGTGATGAAGAAGGCAATATATACTGTAATAATCACTGAATCAATTACATAGTCAGTTTCAAAGCCAATTGTAAATCCGGAATTAACCAATCCCAATACTATCAGAATAAAGACATATAACGCCCACATCAACACAGGACCAATGTAATATTGACTAAAAATATACTTAACGTTTTTATCATAGGAATTATCACATGCCTCATCAAATTCAGCTTCATACTCCTGTTTTTTAAATGGAATCCTGTCAGAGATATTGCTAACTTTGGTGAGGAATAACAGGTTTAGTTTTCCGTATGTCTTTTTAGCTCTGAAAAATATTTCTACAACTTTTTTCATTTTCCAAATTACAATTGCAGAAATAACGCCAATAAAACCTAAGAAGAATATCGCAAAAGTCGTATCGATCAATGCTATTTCATATACAATTGCTATGAATGTAACAGGAATCAGTATGAAATCTTCGAGTATCATCACTATAAAACCCTGTTCTGATGACACACCCCTGGTTGACCGTGTAACTAACCCTGAAACCTTAAATTTATCAATTTCCACTTTAGGCAGGTTCATTAGAATATGAAATATTTTCTCACGAAGTATATATGCAGCATTTGAAGCCACTCTTGTCGTGCAAAAAGAAACTGCATAAATTGAAATCATTGAAAAGGCCGTATACATTAACATGTATAATCCAGACCTTAAAAGCAAATCTACATTCTGCTTTTTAACTCCGGTCAAAGCATCACTGAACAACTCGATTATCTGCATTTGAAAGAATGTATGAATTGCTATCAATGCAATAATAATCAAAATTGTTTTCCATTGGGGTTTTAATGAAACACTCAAAAACTTTCTCATAATATTATTTTAGTTTTTAAATAATATATATTCTCATTTATACACATGAAATATGAAAATCAAATATTCTATATGAATCAAAAAGAAAAAATTAAATCACTACATTATATTCATTGTGAATCAATATCTAAGTTCACAACCTACTTTACAACATCACCAATTAATAATATTAACACGACAATTGGTTAATGACAAATGTGAAATTGAATGGTGAAACGATTTAAAAAAAAAAAGGCAAATGAGAGATGGACTCTCATTGTTTTTTAATATTCTTATTTTTTATCCGCAGCGTTAGAATTAAAATAGCTACTAACACGATGGCTAATCCATACATTACAGATGCCATTGCATTCTGAATAATTATATCTGCAGTATCCACAACAATACTGTCTTGTCCCTCTATAGTCTCTAATTTTTGGAAGTAATCATAGACCTCCTGATGGAAATGTTCGTCCCCTGAATAATCAGGCGCATAGGTATCGACTGCAGTACTAATACCTCCCATAACTCCAAGAATTAGAATTATTCCAATGATTGCTGTTCCCAATGAGGAACCTAATGTCTCACCAGTTGTAATAATACCTGATGCGTTATTTTGGCCTTCAGCAGGAACATCGAATAATGCAACATCCGATGCTAAAGCCATCATAAAACCAAGACCT
>NZ_OMWA01000037.1 GCF_900314615.1 uncultured Methanobrevibacter sp.
AAAAAGAATGCTATAACTGCAAACATGTGGAATTTGATATTGGCCTTTGCACCCAATATTACTGCAGATTCCATGAAAAATTAGTTAAAATGGATGATATGTGTGATGACTGGAGCGAATCATCCAATTAAGTCTATTGTTGAAATGATAAAAAATTATTGCCTGTTATTTTTCAATAACTGCAAATTTTGTTTTAAAATTGAATAAATACTTTCCGCACCTACAATCTCTTCATCAGGCACTTGCCAGTCAGAAGGATATAGAATAAATGGTTCAGATTGATTTCCACCTATTCCACCGTGACTTCCAATCAGCTCTTCAAATGCACAGACTTCATCATTTTGTGAATCATAAAAGCTGTTTACTAAAATATCCGGAAGGTGATTGAAACTGCAGTGTCTTTTTATTTTTTCAGCTGCATTCTTTTCATAGTTTTCAAGAGGATTTTCACCTTCAATTTTATCACTGTCAAGGAAGTATTTGCCGTTTTTACTTAAAACCAGATTACCGTACTCCTTGGAATAAACTACAATAAAACCTATATATTCATTATCAAGCAGGCCCGGAATAAATTCAGGGAATAAATCCATCAGTTCCTCATAAGTTAATCTGTAATTCCATTGAGTTAGATAAATCAGTGCGAGATTTCCTGATGCAAGTACAGATACCTGGGATTCTATACATTCATCCTCTTCCTCTTCATCCTTTTTTTGTGAAAAAGGATTGAAAACTTCTGTGTGGTGGTCTTCCTCTGATGAGAGATTAGCATAAATTGACATGTCCTCCGGAAGCAGGGATATTACGAATTCTTCAAAAGTCTTTCCATATCTTTGTGTGAAGGTAGCTCCTTTACTTTGCCCGTGGTCTGACTGGATGACAAACTGATATGGTCTTGCAGCGTATCTGCTTCCTTCCATCAAACGTTTGATATGCTTATCTATTAAACTAAGGGCATAATATGAATCTTCATCTTCAACGCCTGAATGATGGGCAATTTCATCATAGCCGAGATATGTGGAATATGCAACATCAATATCCCCCACCATCACATCTCCAATCAAAGTTGATGTATTGACTTCACTCATAAAAACATTTGTTCCAACTCTGATGGAAGCATACTTGAAATCCCTGTCAATTCTTGGCTGGATATCTTCAGATTCATGTTTTCTTTGTGAGCGAAGCTCTTTGAATAAATCCAATAATCCCAATAGTGCTATACGTGCAGTGTAACTTGGACTTGAATATAGTGAAAACCATGCAGTGTTGTATAATTTTTTAAAGTTTTTAAATTTACTTGATGTTAAAATAACATCCTTACTGTCCCCGGAAAACAGATTTGACCGGCTGGCACCGTTATCTGCAAGCAGTCCGTTACCGTCGGAAATTCTTTGTTCAAGTATTTCAATATCATTTAAAGAAGAACATTGCATAATTTTATTGTTATTTTCTTTTTCAACCCATCTGAAGGCCACAAAATCCTGATTATTTCCATGTAAAATTCCCGCCTGACTTGCTCCGGTCTGAGAAGACAGATCAGTAATCCACGGTTTAAGATTATGGGTTTTTGATTCGATGAGTTTTTTTACATTGCTCATACGGCCTTTTTCAATAGCTTTTAGGAGCATTTCATGTGAGAGTCCGTCAATTTCAATAATTATAACGCCGGGATAATTTTTAACATCCTGTTTTCTTTTCTTTTTTGCATCCCTTAAAACAACCCTATAATATGAAGCATCATCATCAACAGTCAGAATTGCTGTTAATAATGTATTGACGGCAGTTAATACAAAAGCTACAACTAAAAATCCGAAACCTTCAAGTTTAATATAAAACATCGGTGCAAAAAACTCTATTATAAAAGCATTCAGTATGAATGTGGCAAATCCGAATGTCAGCAATATGAAAGGAAGGAATAATCTGGTGATAATCGGCCACAAAATAGCATTGACTAAACTGAAAAATAAAACAAAAAGAAGAATATCATCAAGATATTCGATTTCTACGCCTAAACCAAGCATACTGACTATGTACATGGCGATTACATTTGCAAAAAATAATATAAGAGTCCTTTTAATCGAGATATTTCGAGGCGGTTTTTCACTAATTCTTTCCATATAAGATAATTTATGCATTAATGTTAAAAAATATTTCTTATTTAACTGAAATTATTTTCACATAATTGCATGTTGTATAATTCCTGCAAATGCAACAGCATTCATGCGCTACAATCAGTCCAGGAGTTTAACTTCACCTGAATGAAGACTTGTGCCTATCAGCACCTTTTTTATTCCGAGAGATTCCAGTTCAGCTAGAGAATTCCTGTTCAATCCCCCGGCAATAATCAGTTTATCCTTTAAATCCTCAAACTCTTTTAAAAGTTCTTCATTGTAACCTTTTTGGGTACCGACACCAGTAATGTCTAAAAGAATAATATCACTCGGATCAAGTTCCTTTAGGATTTCCTTAAATTCAGAGAGATTCAAATCAAGGTTTTTTGCAAGAAGTTCATTGTTTTTAACGTCAACGCTTACGACAATTCGCTCTTTTGGAAATTTGTCAAATATCTTTTTCATCTCTTCAATGCTTTCAAGGGTTTCTGTTGGAACGATTACCCGGTATGCATAATCCAGGAAGAATTCGAAAGCTTCACAGTTTTTCACGCCTCCGTCGAAAAGAACAGGCAAAATTGTATTTACCATTTTGATATCGTTGATGTTGTGGCCTTCAGATTCAATCAAATCCAAATCTGCAATGTACATCTCATCGGCACCGTTCAGCTTAAGACCCTGAGCTATTTCAACGGGATTGGCTGACGGAGCGAAAACTGTCTGAAGCGGAGTGTATGTATCCCTCATTCCTGATTTACCGCTTACGGCCTGACCCTGTTTTAAATCTATTACCGGAATTTTTTTAATCATATTAAATAATTAGATAAAAGAAGTATTAAAAACTTAAGGAGGTGAGAGAAACTGAAGTGTTTTTCAGTCCCCTCTCAGAGTAAATAAAAATAATGATCAATTTTGATTAATAACAAATATGTTATGAACCGTTATTTATTATTTTTAATAACATAGTATTTAAATGTTACTGAAATTTAGAAAAATTAAAGTAAACTTGAATATATAATTTTTAAAAATAATCATAGATAATAAACACGTTTAAAAATTTAAATTAGAAAAATAAACAAATACATATTAATTAATAAAAATCATAAAACGCCCTATTTTTAGGCATTTAAAAATTTTAAAATTTAATAAAATTTGCTTGATAAAGTTCATTTGAAAAAAGTAAGTTTGAAATAACTGAAAAAATGAAATTAAAACAAATCGCCAATAATAGGCCAAAATATTGATGTAATAGCCATTAATCAAAAAATTTAAAATAAAAAATTATTCTCTGAAATTTTCATCAATATATGAATCGAACTTCAGATAAGCCTCGTCAATGGCATTCATGATTTGGTCCTGGTTTATTTCGGAAAGCTCATCGAAAAGAACGCCTACATCAACATCAACGTCGAGCTGTTCGTTTTCATAATTGAGTGTAATGTCCAAATCAAGGTCTTCAACTTCCTTTGTTGAAATGTTTTTGGAAACTTCCTTTTCAAGAATTTCACCAAAATCATCGGAAATTTTAGAAAGATCATCTGGAGACAGTTTTTTAAGTTTTGACATAGTAATCTATAAAAAAAGTAAAAAAGTATTAAGCCTATTGGCCCATACCTTGCATTGCATTTTGGATAGTGGATTGCATCTCTTCAAGTTTTTTCATGACTCTTTCTTCCTGACGGGTCATGGTTTGTTTTCTTAACTGAAGAGTTTCTAATTTATCTTCCATTTCGGATAATGCATCTGCGTATTCAACTTTGATAAGTAAAGTTCCAGCTTGTTTGAATACTTCAGTATTTTCATCACTTTTTTTAAGTTCTTCTAAAGCTTTTTCAGTTTCTTGAATTTGAATTTCAACATTCTGAACTTGCATGGTTACAGCTTGAGCTTGTTGCTGTAACTGTTGAAACTGATTTAATTGATTTTGAATGTTTTCAGGAATCTCCATAATATCACCTAATTATTATTTTATAAGTTTGTTAAATTATTTATTTGTAATGCCAATTTTATCCATTTTATAGCTGAGTTGACAGAAGCCCTGAAAGAGGTTGAATCCTCAGCATCAATATTGATCAGTATATTGGACCCGTCCAGGTCAATTGTCATTGATGATCTAAAATCTGGAGCAGTTTCAAACTCCAGAATAATTGCATCATAGATTATTTGAGCCTGAGAGCTGCTTTCAAATTCAATGGATATATTGCTTTTTACAGATTCAAGAGGGGTTTCATCAATCATGTACATCCTCTAAAATCTTTTTAACATTAATTTGGAAATTGAGCTTGTCTCCAAATTTATTAATAAAATTAATTTTAGCTATTAAATTTTCATCTTGAGAAATAAGGATAAAATTATCCTCAGCCTTGTCCACTAACTCCAAACCTAAAATATCGCTTAATACATTAAGCTTTTCCATATTTGAAACTATTTTCAATTTTGACGGCGCAATGTTAAGCTTTTCAGATTCAAGTACAACACTTATCAATATTACAAGCAAAACTTCCCCTTTGTTTGAATAGAAAGTGATTTTACTTGGATTTCCCTTAATTTCATTAACGACTGCAAGGTTAATTTCTTCCAAATCCAAGGCCTTCAACAGAAGCTCGCGCATATTCATTTTACCCCTGTTGACAGAAGTTGAATCAGTGACGCGTGCTAAATTTTTACAGAACTTTCTAGTTTTTTGAGAAGGCTTTCTAGAAGTGGAAATTAACATTTAAATCAAAAATAGTGAAAATATATTTAAAAGCAAAGATAATTATCTTGCTTTTATAATTCTTGTGGTTTCTGGAACTTCTTTAAATAAAATCCTATATCTGCATTTAGGACATTTATTTTCCATGTAGCTCTTATGGTCTACTTCTGCTCCACAACGTGGACATTTATACAAAGCTTATTCCTCCACTTTAATATCTCTGATACTACGTGCTGCAGATTTTGCCATAGGAGTTTGTGGAATGTATGCTCCTCCGGTGAATACTGCACCACATTTTCTGCATTTCCAGATTCCAGCAGCTTGTCTTTTTACATATGGTCTATCACATTTAGGACAAACATGATTTTTTTTCATGTTTTCTTCAATGATTTTAACAGATCTTTTTGCTTTTCTTCCGTATCTTGCACCGAACCTACCTGTAATACCAACTTTTTTAGTTCTTGCCATTTATATTCTCTCCGTAAATAATAAAATTTAATTAAAATGTAAATTATTTGAATTTACATGATTACATAACATAATCATAAAATTATCTAATGTAATAATATTGAATTAACTAATATTTAAAGGTTTGCTTAAAATACTTGATTTTAAGAAAAAATTAATTTCTATAATAAAATATAATTATTGATGAGAATTAAGTCCTTTCCAAAAACATCATGCTAATATTTTAACTTCTCATCAAAAAAAATATTAAATAATATCCAACTAGTCGAGAGTTGGATAATTTGGACTTTCATTAGTAATTAACAAGTCATGAGGGTGGGATTCCTTAATACCACTGCTTGTAATTCTAACAAAGTTTGCTTTTTGCTGCATTGCTTTAATGTCTTCAGCACCGCAGTATCCCATGGATGATTTTAAACCACCTACTAACTGGAACAGGATTTCTGCAATGGTTCCTCTGTATGGTACCGCACCTTCAATTCCTTCCGGAACATATTTGGTGTGGTTCATCTTACTTTTTTGACCTTGGAAGTATCTGTCTGCACCACCATCATATTCACTGGTCATTGCACCCATAGATCCCATTCCACGGTATTTTTTGTATTGTTTACCGTTCATTACAACGATTTCACCAGGAGCTTCAAGGGATGCTGCAAGCAAGTTACCAAGCATTACTGCATCTGCACCGGCACCGATAGCTTTTGCAACGTCACCGGAGTACCTGATACCACCGTCAGCAATTACAGGAATTCCTGAATCTGCTGCAGCATCAGCAACATCTGAAATTGCAGTAAGTTGAGGTACACCTACACCAGCTACAATACGAGTAGTACACATTGAACCCGGACCGATACCGACTTTAAGGGCATCTACACCCATTGAAATTAAGTCTTCTGCAGCCTGTGCAGTAGCAATGTTACCTACACATAATTCAGCATCAATATTGTCCTTGATGGTTTCTGTGAATTTAACTACATTCATGTTATGAGCGTGAGCGCAGTCAATGGAAATGACATCTGCACCGGCCTGGTCAAGTGCCATTGCCCTGTCGAGATCAAACGGACCACATGCAGCTGCAACTAAAAAGTCTCCATTTTTGTCTCTGGCCGCATCCGGATATTGTGATTGATTTAATATATCTTTAATTGTAATAATTCCAACTAATTTGCCTTCACGTACAACAGGAAGTCTTTCAACCTTATTTTCATATGCAACATTCAATGCTTCTTCAGCAGAAACTCCTTCTTCAACAGTTACAACATCAGAAGTCATTATGTCTTTGATTGCAGTGGATGGTTCTGATTTTAAAACAGGTCTGATATCTCTTTTTGAGATAATTCCCATTATTTTATCACCATCAACAACAGGTAAACCGCTGATGAGTTCATTGCGCATTAAGGTTTGAGCCTGTGCAACAGTGGAATCCGGAGAAATTGTTATAACATCACGGATTGTTAAATCTTCAGCGTTTTTAACTTTTCTAACTTCTTCAACCTGTCTTTCCTGTGAGATGTTTCTGTGAATAACTCCTATACCACCCTGCTGGGCCATGGCGATTGCAAGTTCTGCTTCAGTTACGGTATCCATAGCCGCACTTAATACAGGAATGTTCAATTTGATTCCTTTACCTAATTCTACAGTAGTATCTATATCTTTAGGTTCCACATAACTTGCGTTTGGAGTTAAAAGAAAATCATCAAAAGTGTAAGACATTCTTGCTTCTTGGACTTTTTTTGAAAATGACATAACTAACACCTAATTAAAATGAATCAATTAATTCTTTGAGCTCAGCTACAGCAGTGTGATGTATTTTACCAGTGTTTCTGTCACCGCCTACACATGCAGCTCCTCTAATACCAACAACGTCACAGCCGATGTCATGCAATGGTTTTAACTGGTCTTTTTTAACGGAACCTGCAAGTGCAGTCATCAAGCCGTATCCGTGAGCTTCTTCTACGAATTCTTTTAATTTGTCTAAATCTAAGTAATCAAATAATGTGTGACCATCTTTAACAGCAGTATCCAGCATTGCAAGGTCGCAGCCTGCATCTTTTGCAACTTTTGGAATTTCCATAGGATCAACAGCGCCGACACGGTGAGCGTCTGCATATCCTGCTGCTACAATAATTGTATCTTCGCTAATATCTTTTACAGTTTTTACTACATTTTCCATAACTTCAACTGCTTCGTCATGGTCTTTTGTTCCATATAATCCAACTTTAATGTAATCTGCCCCTGATACGTGAGCTCCCATTGCTGCAAGTGAAACAGTACCCGGTTTGTAAGGCACATCTCCCAAAGTAGCACTTACAAGCTTGTCTTCAGGAGTCAATTCTCTGATTTCTTTTATTACCCAAGGGAAATTTGCACCAAGTGAACCTTCCTTAGGGTTTTTTACATCAACAATGTCTGCTCCACCTTCAATAGATTCGAGAGCTTCTTCACGATTTATAGGACTTATTAATAGAAGCATGTATTTCCTCCAATAAAATATTATTTTATAATATACTAATATTAGTTCATTATTATTTATAATATTATTGTTTTTTGAAAAAAAATTAATTAAAAATAGAATTAATATGGAGAATCTTTTTTGGAGACATTATCCTTAATTATGCCGTGAGCTTTAGGATAGAATCCAACTTCAGTTGACATTTTTCTCATATTTTCAATGATTTCATTTGTTGGAATAGCTACCGGACAGTTTAAAGTGCATAATCCGCATAATGTGCACATGTAAAGACCTGAATTATAGCAGGTCTCATCATCCTCTATAAATTTTGACATTGCAACACCACGGCCGCCCAGATAATTGTTGAAGCCAAATTCATTGCCTACTGCATTATATACAGGACAGTGAACTACACAGTTGCCGCAGCCTATACAGTAAAGGCATTCAGGTGTAGCTTCGCTTCTTCCATTGTCTAGAAAAATTACAACAACTCTTTCAGCGCCGTACATGTTTTTAAGCAGTTTCTTTTCAATGTCTGCTGTTTTTGACGGTCCGGATATTACATTCATATATGAGGTTACATAGCTTCCTGTTGCAAAAATTGTTTCAAGCTTTACAAGAGAGATTGCGTCTTCCAAAGTAGGTACAATTTTATCAATTCCAGCTACGATTATATGCAAATCTTTTAGTGAAACTATTGAAATATTGCCCTCATTGTGCACCATTACACATGACCCCTCTTCGGATGCAATTGCATTGGCTCCACTTATACCTACGTTTGCATTTTTTAGGCGATTCAGCACATCACTTCTGACAGTCTCCATAATTTCACGTGGCCTGGCAGATACATTAACGTCAAGAGAATCATTTACAATATCAGCTATGTTTGAAACATTGAGATGTGAAGCAGGGCCTGTCGGATGAACCGGCTTATTGTCTGTCTTTTTAAGCTGTAAAATTCTGTCTCCAAGATCAGTTTCAACTACATCAATACTTTTTTCGGCCAAATGAGCTTTCAGATTAATTTCACCTAAGGTATTTGATTTTGCTTTAGCTACAACAGATGCATCATACTCATCAAGCAGGCCGTCTATGATATCAATTGCATCATCTGCAGTTTCGGCAAATCTGCAGTCAATGTCATTGCGTTTGAATGACTCCCTAACCTGACTGAAGAGCTCTTCATTGTGCTCAATGGAATACTTTTTGATTTCACGGACTCTTGATTCAAGTCTTTTGGCAGATGGTGAATCCTTTATTGAATTTGATCTGTTTTTAACTGTGTTAAATGATTTTCTCATGGTTTCAAGTTCACTCGGCTTCATCCGCATCACCATATTTTACTAAAAATTCACATAAATCAAGTACTTCCATTCCATCATTTTCCAGATTGAGCTTGCAGAAAGGACATGCTGTCACCAGTGTGGTACATCCGGTTTGCTTTGCCTGATTGATTCTTGTCTGCGCCATCTGGTCTGCTATTTCAGGATATGCTGATTTTACGCCTCCGCCGGCACCGCAGCATAAACTGTTTTCACGAATGTTTTCCATTTCAAGCAGATTTGCAACAGATTTGATGACATTTCTCGGCGCATCAAAAACATTCAGGTGACGTCCGAGATGGCATGAATCATGATAGGTTACATCCAAATCCTTTTTGGAAAAAACAAGTTTATCATCTTTAATAAGTTCTTCTAAAAGCTGGGATATGTGGATAACATCAACATCGTCATAATCCTCCTTTAGAGTCTTATAACATCCCGCACATGATGTGAGAACTTTCTGATTTTTAAATACCTTAGAGTTCTTTTCAATCTGCTTTTTGGCTTCGTCAGTAAAACCTGTCCTGAGCAATACTGAACCGCAGCATTTTTCATCTTCTAAAATAGTATAGTCGATTCCTGCTTTTTTTAAAAGAGCTTCGGTTGCCTTTTGAATATTGGTTTCCCGCTCTCTTGCAGTACATCCTCTAAAATAAAGCATGATTTATTCCTCTTCATCGTCAAGAGTGATTTCATTTTTTAATGCAAGTTCCTTAACAACCTTGTTCAAGTTGTTCTGCATGTTGTCTACAATGAAATATAATTTTAAAACTGTGTAAAACAATATTACAAATACCAAGATAATTATAAAGTCCAGACCACGGGTAATACCGAATATCCGTGCAAAGGTCATACTTACTTCGGGAAAGATTGCAAACAGACTGACAACTATCCAAAATAATGACCATAACAAAACAGTAAAAAATGAGTTTTTCCCTTTTAAATATCTTGTTATAAACCATATGATTGCTATTAAAGCAATAACTGGAAATATTAAAGCATATAAATACATTTTACCACCTTAAAATTGATGTTTAATCATCTGTAATAATATTTTTAGCGCAACAACCGCATTTGTTCCCTTTGCCTGGGTTTCAGGAGTATATATTGTCTGGATTGGAACTTCAGCAAACGGAATATTGTTGTCATTAATTTCACGTATGAATTCTGAAGAAATGAGATAACCTGTAGCATTGATGCTGATTTTGTCAAGTGCATCAACGGTTATTGCCCTGAAACCTGTCTGAGAGTCACTTACATCCACACGATAGAATATTCTTGTTAAAAGATTCATGATTGCATTAGCATATTTTCTGCTGAAAGGCATGTCATCCAGAGGCCTTACGCCAATTACAGCCTGAGCCTGACCGGTAACTAAAGGTTTTATGACCTCATCCAAATCATCAGCTGAATGCTGGCCGTCAGAGTCCATGCTCACAATATATTTCGGATTGTATCTCAAAACTGCCTCAAAACCAGTTTGTGTAGCAATACCCACACCACGATTGATCAATAAATTAAAAATATGAACCTTACTAGGATACTTCTTTTTGGACTGCTTAATAACTTCAAGAGTATTGTCTGAAGAGCCGTCATTGACAATTACCATATTATATCCTTTCTTGGCTATATCCTCTATAACCGGCTGGATTCTTGTTGATTCATTGTATGCCGGAAGAACTACATAGGTTGCATCCTTGTCTTCGGCAGTCAGTTCATATTCCATTTTACACCTTCTATAATGGTCCTGCATCTTCTTTTCCTTCACGCATTCCCATTCCAGCTTCTTTTCTCATTGCTTTTCTGTGATACATCATTTTTATTAAGTTCTGTGCATGTTCACGTGCCCTGTTTTCTGCAAGTTTTGCAAGTTCAACAGGATCTTCCTCTTCATCTTCATGTACAAATACTTCCAGAATGTGGGTGTTTGTCATAAGCTGAGCATTGATTAGACCTGTTGATGCTTCATGAGCACACATCTTATCCTTTTCCATAGGTCCAGGCATTCCCAGTGCCATTACAATGTCACAGTTTTCTTCTTCAATGAGAATTTTTGCAGTTACAGGCAAATCCTTAACGCCCGGAACTGTTTCACGAATTATCTTTAAATCATAAGCGTTGTTTTTAAGCTCATCGATGGCTGCTGAAGCCATATCAAAACGAGCGAATGTAGTGTCACAAATTCCAATTCTCATATAATTCACCTTAAAAAAAAATATGTTTTTATTAGTATAAATGTTTATTTACATTTGTTGAACTTCCCCGTCTTTGAGAAGACGGGGATTCGCAAACCCAAAAAAAGATATGTATTTTTTTGGGATATTTTTACTGCACCGTCGTCCCGACGATTTTTAATCCTTCATTAAGGATGTTTATAGCGGCATTCCTGTCAC
>NZ_OMWA01000038.1 GCF_900314615.1 uncultured Methanobrevibacter sp.
ATGGAGGAAAAAAATTATGGACCCTGTAACATTAGGTGTAGTTGCATTAATGGGTGCAGTTGCTACTATCGGAGGGGCTGCAGAGGACTTAGAATCTGATATCGGTTCTCAAAGTAACCCTAACTCCCAAGTTCAACTTGCTCCACAAATGGGACATTTACACCGTATGATAAACAAGGCGGCTTCTGGTGAACCAGTCGCTTATGGTGTTTGGTGTGGTGTTGCTGGTGCTATTGCATACATAGTTATGTCTTTAGGAATGATGCCTATCGTAGCTATTGCAATGGGTGCTTGTGTCGCTGCTTTTGTTCACGCTATTTATACTGTTACATCCCACATGGGAAGGATTGTTGGACAATCCCAATTTGAACAACCATTATTTATGGATGTATTAACTCAATCTTTAGGACCTATCGTAGGTCACGGATTTATAACTAGTTTTTGTATTGTCGGAATTTCTTACTTAATGACCATTCCATTAGGATTTTGGGGTGAACCATTACACGTATTCCCATTACCACTCTTAGCAATGCTCTGGGGTATTGCTTTAGGTGCTATCGGTTCTTCAACCGGGGACGTTCACTATGGTGCAGAAAGTGAGTATCAAAAATTCGAATTTGGTGGAGGAACCCCTGTAGCTATTCAAGGGGATATCGTTACTAAAGCTCCATTAGGTGCTAAAAACTCTATGGATGTAGTAAACTTCTGTGCTAAATTCGGTGGACCATTAACTGGTTTCTGTTTCGGTCTCGTTGTATTCTTTAGTTTCTGGAATACAGTAGTATTTGGAGTATATGGTGGTATTGTTGTAGGTATTATAATAATTATCTTATTAATCATCATGGATAATTACTTAGAAGTATTTGCAAGAAACAAATATGGACCATATGAGGAAGAATAAGGAGGTTTCGATTATGGATCCAATTTCATTAATTTTATTCATCGCAATAGGCGGTATTATGATTGGTGCAGGTGTGCACTTTATTCCTGTAGGAGGAGCTCCTGCAGCTATGGCAACAGCTACTGGTGTAGGTACCGGTACTGCTATGTTAGCTGCTGGTGCTGGTTTAACAGGTCTTATTACTGCTGCAACTATGACAGGTGAACCATTCTATATAGTAGGTATAGGTGGTGCTATTGGTGCTATGATTATGATGGGTATTACTATGCTCATTGCTAACTTAATCTACATCTTCGGTGTAGGTATTGTTCCTGCTGCATCAAAAGTACCTGTAGACTGGATTACTAAACGTAATCAAGAAGCTTACAAAACCCCTGGTACCGAAGGTCACGGTGTACCATTAACTTCATTTGTTAGTGGTCTTATCGGTGGTCTCCTTGGTGGTTTTGGTGGTGGATTAGTCTACTACGGAATTTACAATGCTATGCAAGATACTGTATTTGTACTCGACCCTACTGTAAGTGTTGGTTTAGCTGCTATTTTAGGTGTAGGTGTGTTCTTTATTAACTCTGTAATCGCTTCATACAACATCGGTGGTACCATTGAAGGTATGCACGATCCAAAATTCAAAAGAATTGGTACTGGAGCTCTTGCATGTGCTATCGCATCTATCGTTGTCGGAATCTTTTGTATTATTTTAACTGGAGGTATCTAAAATGTCTGCTGGTGGAAGTGCTGATGGTGCAGCTGCAGGTGCAGTAAGTTCAACAATGTTACTCGCTGTAGGTATTGTTGGAGGATTACTTGCAATTTATATCACTGGTTTTTTAGGCGATATGGGATCAGTTATTGCAGGTCTCGGTGCTGTTTTAGCTATCGTATGGGGATCAGATGCTATTCGTAGAGTAGCAAGTTACGGTTTAGGTACTGGTGTACCATCTATTGGTTACATGTCTTTATCCGTTGGTGTTATCTCTGCTTTAGCAGGTATCAGTTTAGCAACTATATTAAATATAGCTATGTTAGGACCAATCGCAGCTTTCGTAATTGCTGTTATTATTGGTGCTATTATTGCAATCGTTGCTACTAAAATTGTAGGAATGAAAATACCTATCATGCTTCAATGTACTATTGAAATTGCTGGTGCAGCAACTTTAGCAATCCTTGCTTTCTCTGTAGCAATCGCAGGTTCTTTCGACATGCTCGCAATTTATGAACATGTTGTAGCAACTGGATTCATTGCTGTATTATTTATCTTATGTACTATGGCTATCCAACATCCATTCAACGCATGTTTAGGACCAAACGAAGATCAAGTAAGAACTTTAAAATGTGCAGCATCTACTGCATTCTTATCCATGACTTTAGTTGGTCTCATGTCTGTAACTTCAGGTGGATTAGGCTGGTTCATTGTATTCATTGTAGGTTTAGTTGGTTGGGTCATCTCATTCAGAGCATTCGTATTAGCTTCAATGAATGACGCTGCTTCAACCAAATGGGCTGGATTATGGCCTAAAGTTGAAAATTAGATTAGGAGGAATTAAATATGGCTCAAATGTTACCTATGGTACAAATTGTACCTGAAATGAATTTCGCATATGACCCTGTAACTGGGGTTTTAAGTTCATCTTTAGGTTCAGGAATTGTTCTCCTATCTATGGATGATGTAAACGAACAAGTAGCAAAAGTGGAATTAGCTGCTGATGAATTAATGGCTTCATTAGACCCATACACAAGTCCTGTTGGCTCTTTCCCTGGAAGGGATGGTTCTTACATTACTGCAGGATTATTAACTAACATTGTATATGGATTCTTATTAGCTACATTCATTATATTTGCTGCATTACCTATTTTAGAAGTATTGGGGGTTTTATAGATGGCTGATAAAAAAGCTCCTGCAGACGGCTGGCCGGTTATCAGTGGAGACTACATTGTCGGTGATCCAGAAAGCCCAGTTGCAGTAACAACTTTAGCTTCTCACATTGAAGCAGAACTTTCTGGTGCAGCTATTGCAGGTCCATGTAAAACAGAAAACTTAGGAATAGAAAAAGTAGTTGCTAATATTATTTCCAACCCTAATATTCGTTTCTTAATATTAGCTGGTGCGGAAGTACAAGGTCACATCACTGGTCAAAGTTTTAAAGCTTTACATGAAAATGGTGCAGACCCTGACAAAAAGAAAATTATTGGCGCAACTGGTGCTATTCCATTCGTAGAAAATGTTCCACTTGACGGTGTTGAAAGATTCCAACAACAATTAGAAATTGTTGATTTAATTGACACAGAAGATATTGGAGCAATTCAATCAAAAATCAATGAATGTGTAGAAAAAGACCCAGGTGCTTTCGAAGAAGAAGCTATGGTTATTTCCGTTGATGATGACGGTGGGGAAGAAGAAGAAGGAGAAGCAATTAGAGTTGTTTCTGCTGAAACTGCACTCGTTGAAGCAAGAATTAGGGATATAAACACTAAAATCGACATGGTCGGTGCTGTCCAAAGAAACATGGCGGGAAATTACGCTGGTAAAGTACAAGGTATAATGATCGGATTAGCTTTTACTTTAATAATTGGAGTTTTATTCTTGATTTAAGGAGGAGATGAATATGGTACAAATTTCAAACAAACCAAATATTAATGGGATGAAAACTGCAGCAGATGATGCTGAATACAGTTCAAAACTCCTTGCAAGAGAAGGTAAACTATTCGCAGGTTTACTTGCAACAAGATTTAAAGGTTTCGCAATTGGTGCTTGCATTGCAATACTTTTAATCGTAATAATTCCTTTTATTGCAACATTATTAGGATTCTAAAGAGGTGTTATATATGAGTGAAGGAGATTCAATACCTCAAGTAATGGTTTCCTCCGATGATTTCAACCAAATCGTTGCAAAATTAGATGATGCAGAAGAAAAAGTTGATTTCACTGTAGGGGAATATTATCAACGTTTAGGCCAACAAAGTGGTAGAGATGTTGGTATCTTATATGGTATTATAATTGGATTAATTATATTAATTGTAGCTATAAAATTCGGTGTAACTTCAATGTTATCTGCCTTATTATAGGAGGTTTATATTTATGTTAAGATTTGATAAAGAACAACTCGTCATTGATGTTGCTGGTATGAAAATGGGAGGGCAACCTGGTGAATACCCTACTGTTTTAGCAGGAACTATCTTTTACGGTGGACACAATATTATTAGTGATGAAAAAGAAGGTATCTTTGATAAAGATGCTGCTGAAGAAAGAATTAAAACAATGGAAGAAATGTCTGACGTAACCGGAAACCCATGTGTTGTACAAACTTTCGGTGCTACTGCAGAAGCTATGGTAAAATACTTAGAATTTGTAGGAGACGTCTGTGACAAACCTTTCCTTATTGACTCAACTGCAGCTGCTGCAAAAATTGCAGGTGTAGAATACGTACAAGAAGTCGGATTAACTGAAAGAGCTGTTTACAACTCTTTAAGTATGGCTGCTGAACCTGCAGAAATTGAAGCTGTTAAAAACTCCGACATCGATGCATCCATTCTCTTAGGTTTCAACCCAATGAAACCTGGTGTAGAAGGTAAAATCGAAATCTGGGAAACTGGTGGAGATGTAATCGACCAAGGTATTCTCGAAATGGCTGACGAATGTGGTATTACTAAACCATTCATGGATGTAGCAGTTACTCCATTAGGTCAAGGTGCAGGACCTGCAGTAAGAACTTCTTACGCAGTAAAAGCTAAATGGGGATACCCAGTAGGATCTGGTATTCACAACGTTCCATCCGCATGGGACTGGTTAAGAGGATACAAAAAAGAACACAAAGAAGCATGGCCTGTTTGTGATATTGGTTCCAATATCGTTCAACAAATGGCTGGTGGGGACTTTGTACTCTTTGGACCAATCGAAAATGCAAGACTTGCATTCCCTGCATGTGGTATGGCAGATATCATGATTGCTGAAGCAGCAAAAGATATCGGTACTGAACCTGTAGAAGAACACCCAATTAACAAATTATTATAAACACAAAGGGTCCCGATTAGATGATTAATTTCATCTAATCTTTTTTTTAAATTTTTTTACTACTTTTCGCTGATTTTTCTTAAAAATTTTTTAACAAAATTTATATTATCTTAATAATAGATTATTATTTAACTTTAAATTGGAGAGGTTGAATAATGTCTTTTTTAAGTAAACTTTTTAATAAAGGTCCTAAACCTATAATTGCTCATTCTAAAGAAGGTAATTTAGCTACTTTAAGAGCTCAAAGGGCAGGTCCTGCAAGTCCTGGTGCTGTTAAAAAACCAGATACTTATTATGTAACTGCTTCTGTTGAATTGGGAAATACCACTACCAAATGTATAGTGATGGCTACTAACCTGAACACTAGTGAATCTTATTTACTTAACAAAACAGTTAAAATGACTAGGGATATCAGACCACCAAAACCTTCAGAAGACGTATTCGGTAAAACTGTTTGGGGTATTGAACTTTCTAAAGAAGCTGTAACTGAATTAATTAGAGATACTGTTTTAGAATCATTAAGAAAATGTCAAGTTGATAAAGATGAAGATTTAGACTTTGTTGTTAGATCTACTGGGGTTACTGCAGGTTTTGCAACTGCTGAAGAAGCAGGTCAGCTCATTATTGCTTTAGCTGACGGTTGTCTTGAAGCAGATATTCCTCCTCGTAAGATGTCTCCTGCAATGAGTATTTCACAACTTCCTGAAAGGCTGCAAAAACACTCCCTTTTAGAAAATATCATGTTTGACGGTGCTGTTGTTAGTGTAGTTCCTCCTGAAGGAAAAGAAACTGTTGCAAATGAAATGGAAGGGGAACTTGTTACTGCTGGAATCAAATTAGGTGCTAAATGGACTGATGTTGATTACAGAAACCCTTGTGTATCACTGGATTTCGGTTCAACATTGGCAGGACGTATTGTTAATGATAATGAACCTTATGCTAATACTGTTGGTAACTTTTTAGGTCTTGCGGGTGTTGTAAGCGATTCTTTAGCCAGAGGTTCTGGACAAATCGATAAGAAAAATGGTGCTGCTTTAGATTTATACTCAGAAAAAGCCATGAAAAAAGCTGATCACAAAAAAGCTGAAGCAAATGCTCTTGAAGCTCACAAATTAATTAATATTACTAAAGTTCCGATGGATGTGGAAAGATTCGGAACAGTTCCTGTAAATCCTGTAGCTGCTGAAAAAGCAGGTACAACTTTAATCGGTTGTGATGTTGGATTCAATGGGGATAAACTTCCTGAATTAATGGAATTGGGTGCTCAATTCTATGATGCAGACGGTCTTCCAACATTGCTTTCAACATTGGATTATGTAAGTACCAATATTGTTAAAAGAGTATTGGATGTTGCATTCAAAGAAAATGTCATTGTTCCTGGTTCCGCTTTAGGAATTACTGGTAGGGCAGGTATTACAGGACGTAAACCTGAACTTATTTTAGAAGCGGTTCAGGATAAGTTTGAAAATGTCGTATTCGTTGAAGATGGTCTTGCATTAGGTTCTGCTATTATGGCTCGTTGTATGAACTCTATGGGTACTCCTAAAGTTCCTATTGGTGGTAAACAGGGTGGAAGATGTATCCTTAAAGATCGTATGAAAATGGCCGGCGGCAAATTCGCTAAATAAATCGTGATTTTTGTATGATTTATGCAATTTTGATGGCTGGAGGTATGGGAACTAGACTTAAAGTTCCCTGCGAAAAACCTCTTTTTGAATTATGCGGTAAACCATTGATTAAATATGTACTTGATAATCTGGAATCATCTAGATTTATTGATAAAATCATTATTGCGGTTAGTCCTCATACTCAGGAAACCACCAAATATCTAAATTCTCTAGATGCTGATTTTCAGATATTGGATACTTCAGGTGAAGATTACTTGACTGATTTGTCGTATATCTTGGATTATTTTGAGAAAACTTCTAAAGATGATGTCCTTCTTTTTATAAACGCAGACTTGCCGTTTATTTCTACAGAGACTATAGATCATGTTTTGGATTATTATATGAAATCTGATAAAGATGCTTTATCCACTTTAGTTCCGGTAGAAATATTTGAAAATTTAGGTTTAAATTATTCTTATGAATTCAATGGTAATGTTCCATCAGGATTGAATGTTTTGAGAAGCGTTAACATTGTACAGGATGAAGACCAGCTTATTATTCCAAAAAAAGAGTTGGCTTTGAATATTAATACTCTTCTGGATAGTGAAGTTGCAGAAAAATTCTATCAGGAATATTATATTTAAATATAATGAAATTATATATTTATATAAGTATATTTACTTTTATCAGGTGATTTAATGGAAAATAAACAACAAATTCCTAAAAGAGAAGAAAAATTATGGAGCGAAATTAAAAATTATCAAGTAGCTACTAACAATGCACGTATCCTCGGTGTTTTGGATGAATTGATTATCAATGAAAAAACCGGTAAAATAGTCGATATTGCTATCAGGGTAGAAAGTGACCGTAATATCCATGTAAAAGGTGCTAAAAGAAATGGTGACTTATTGTTAGTTCCTTTCGCTAAAGTTGAAAAAGTCGGCGAATTTATTATTGTAACTGAATAATTTCAGTTATTCTCTTTTTTTATTTAATTTCTATTCTTTTAAAAACTATTTTTTTTGTCATGTGTTAACTATTTATATTTAGTTAATTATAGTTATTATAGTATAAAACAAATTCATTTTATTCTTAAAAAAGGGTGATTATAATGTTACTTGAAGTTGAAAATTTAGCCGTTGAAGTGGGCGGTAAAAGAGTTTTAAAGAACATTAATCTTTCTATAGCTGAAGGTGAAACTCATGTTCTTTTAGGACCTAATGGTGCTGGAAAAAGTACTTTATTTTTAACAATATTAGGTTTTCCGCAGTATAATGTTGTTGAAGGTTCTATCAAATTTAAAGGTCAAGATATTACTAATTTAACTACTGCAGAAAGAGTAAAACTTGGTATTGGAGTTAGTTTCCAATCTCCTCCATCAATCAGAGGGGTTTCTGTAAGAGATTTGCTTAAAATCATTTCAAATCAGGATATGGATGATGATTTGAATGATAGAATGAAAGAATTAGCTGACCAGCTTAAATTTAATGATGAATTCCTGGACAGGGATGTTAATTACGGATTTTCCGGTGGAGAAGTAAAAAGATCTGAAATTTTACAATTGCTTGCTCAAATGCCAGATTTTACAATGTTTGACGAACCGGATTCCGGTGTAGATATTGAAAATGTAGAGTTACTTGCTTCTGAAATTGGAACTTTATTAGATAAAGATAAACCTCAAGGCTCCAGAAAAAGAAGCGGACTTTTAATTACTCATTTAGGTTATATTTTAAACTTTGTCAGTGCGGATAAAGCACATGTTTTAATGAATGGGGTAATTTCCTGTTCTGGTAACCCGACAGAAATTCTTGAAGATATTAGAAAAAATGGTTTTAATGGATGTGTTGAATGTGCGCAATGTTTATGAAGATGCTGAAAGAGCGAAGGATAAAAAAGCTGCACTAGGTGTAGATGTCACAATAGAAAATTTCACTGATGAAACCGTCAATGCTTTGGACATGATTGATGATTTGGATGATTTAAACAAACAGACTAAAAAAGACCTTTTAAAAGTAGGTGTAGATACTGAAGAAAAAAACAGATCCGGATCATTTTTACAGGTCGACCAAAGTAATATATTTACAAATAACTCCATGTCAAGTTCTGTTGAAGTAATGAACATTGGTGTTGCACTTGATAAATACAATTGGCTAGAAGACTATCTTTGGAAAGTCGTAAAACCTGATGCTGATAAATATACAGCTAAAACTGCTTTACGTGAACAGAAAGACGGTGTTCAAAGTGGTTATTTTGTAAGGTCTCTTCCTGGAACTAAAGAAGTAATGCCTGTACAGGCTTGTATGTTTATTAGTGATGCAGATATTATGCAGACAGCTCACAATGTTATCATTGCTGAGGAAAACTCAGAATTGCATTTGATTACCGGCTGTGCTACCGGTGATGACGTTGCTTCTGCAATGCATGTCGGAGTTTCTGAAATGTATCTCAAACCAGGTTCCAAAATTACCTTTACAATGGTTCACAATTGGGCTGAACAGGTTGAAGTACGTCCAAGAACCGGTGTTAAATTAATGGATAACTCCACTTATATTAACAATTATATTTTAACCAGTCCTGTAAGCACTATTCAATCTTTCCCAACTGCATACTGTGACGGTGAAAATTCAAGAGCTATTTTCCAAAGTATTCAGGGAGGTAAAAAAGATTCAATTATTGATGTTGGTTCAAGAGTTCTCCTTAATGCTAAAGGTGCTAGAGGAGAAGTTATTTCAAGAGCAGTTGCACAGGATGAATCTAAAATTTATGCCAGAGGTCATTTGGCAGGTACTGTTCCTGATGTAAAAGGTCATTTGGAATGTCACGGTTTAGTATTGTCAGACGACAGTTTTATTTATGCAGTACCTGAACTTGAAGCTAGTTCTGCAAATCTTGAGATGTCTCACGAAGCAGCTGTAGGTAAAATTTCTGAAGAAGAAATTAATTATTTAACTTCCAGAGGTATCACTGAGGAAGATGCCGAGTCTATGATTGTAAGAGGATTTTTAAACATGGACATTACAGGTCTTCCTGATGAATTAGCTAAACAAACCCAAATGATGATTGATATGAGTTTAGATGGAATGTAATTCCATCATCACTTCTTTTTTTCTATTTTTAACATTTATTCTTATTTTTTTAATTGCCTTGTTTCATAGTATATAAACTTTTTGACTTTAATTTCTAAGTAAGCTTTATATTAATTATTAATGAAATATATTAATCAGTACATAATGTAATGCTGAGCTAGCTCATTACGTACAGAAATTGTGATTTTAAGGCTTGCCTAAAAGTGTAGGTCTTAAAAAAAGATTTTAAAATTTTTTAAAAAACTTTAAAATTTGAATTAGAAAGACGCAAGTTTTTCGAAATTCGCAAAAAAATATTTATAGAGGAGGAGAAACTCTATGGCTGATGATGTAAAAATTGTAATGTTTTGTTGCAACTGGTGTTCCTATGGAGGAGCAGACACAGCTGGTACTGCATTAGAGTTATTCGTGTAATGTGTTCTGGAAGAATTGACCCACAATTTGTTTTAAAAGCATTCCAAGAAGGTGCTGATGGGGTATTTGTAGCTGGATGTCACATGGGTGACTGCCACTATGATGCTGGTAACTACAAATTAGATCGTAGAATGAGATTAATTTATAAATTAGTCGAAGAAATGGGAATTGGAAAAGAAAGAGTTCACCACGATTGGATTTCCGCATCCGAAGGTGAAAAATTCTCAGAATCTGTTAAAATGATGGTTAACAGAATCAAAGAATTAGGTCCAGCTCCATTGAAAAAACAATTAGATGCTGAAGGATAAATTGGAGGAATTTTATATGGCAGATAAAGTAAAAATAGGAACTATGTGGTTAGGCGGATGTTCCGGTTGCCACTTATCCATTGCGGATTTCCACGAATCCTTAATTGATGTTATGGAATTCGCTGATTTCGAATTTTCCCCTGTACTCATG
>NZ_OMWA01000039.1 GCF_900314615.1 uncultured Methanobrevibacter sp.
CCATTCTCTTACACCACGACCCAATCCGTGATTTATTTCGCCACAGACATTGCATTTTTTGCTGGAAGCAAACCATCTATCGATTTGTACAAATTCACGCCCGTACCAGTGTGCTTTGTATCGTATCATTTCAATGAGTTTTCCCCAACCAATTTCATGAATACTCCTGCTTAAAGTACGTGCACGCATCATTCCACGAATGTTTAATGTTTCCATTGCTATGAATTGGCAGTGTTTTACAATATTATAGGATATTTTATGGTAGTAATCGTTGACTACATTGTTTTTCTTGTTTGTCCATCGTTGGAGTTTTTTTAGTGTTTTTTTCCAGTTGGATCCTCCTTCTTTTTGACGTGAAAGTTTTTGTTGGTAGTATTGTATTCTACCGTTTATTCTTTTTAAATCAGGTTTGTGTATGACTTTTCCGTTGGAAAATGTAATGAAGTCTGTTAATCCTAAATCAATGCCTACATATAACGCAGGTCCGTTAAATTCTTCTCTTGGATGTATTTTTTCCAGTTCGTAGACTATGCAAACGAACCATTTGCCATTTTCTTTTAAGATTGTTGTTTCTTTGATTTTACCATCAATATCTCTTTTATACCTTACATCAATATATCCTAATTTGTTTAAGCGTAATCTGTTACCTTCCCATCTTATAGAACCTTTAACTCCATTTTTAGTAGAGTATTCGTTGTTTCTAAGTGTGATGGATCGTACAGGATTGTTTTTAAGTGATTTGAACTTAGGACGTCCAGTCCTACCACCGTAGTGTCCTTCATATGCTTTTATTAAGCGGTCTGTAGATGCTTGAATACAGGTGGAATCAGCTTTTTTCAAGAAAGGTTTACGTTTTCTTAGATTTTTTACGATTTTTTGTGTGTAATTGCGGTTGACTTTAATGTTATTACCTATATTAAATTCTAGATTTTTTACGATTTTTTGTGTGTAATTGCGGTTGACTTTAATGTTGTTACCTATATTAAATTCTCGTACTAGGTTTTCACGGTAAATACTGTATTCCAATGTTTTGTTGAATACATAACCTGCGGCACGTAAATTGAAATTTAATTCCCCTTCTAAATCCTCATCAGGGATAAATTCAATCTTATCAGTTAAAATAAAAACCTCATCAACCATGAAAAACAAACTCCACCATATTTTTTCAATCATGAAAAAAAACTTTTTTTTCATATAACCATAAATTATACCATTAACAATATAAAGAGATAATCCAAGAGAGCATTTGAAAAGTAATACCCTGTTATTACAAAAAAAATTCAACTCCTACACCTTAAAAGTGCAATTCATCTCCAGCTTAAAGAAGCCAGAGAATTCTTGCACAACAATGTTAAAATGTAAAAACAGTAAAATTTATCATTCTTATTGATTTGTCCTTTAAAAAGGGATTTACATAAAAAGAATTAACAACAAGTAGAAAAATTATGTACATTTTCAATTATTTCCTGTTTTTTCATGTTAAATTAAATTAACATTTAAATAATACTAAAATTATAATTAGATATGGTGATAATTTGTTAGAACAATTTGTACCGTTTATCGGATTAATTATTTTTGGAAACATTGAAAACCTTATTCTAGCATCTCAGGGTGTTGTTGCAGGTGTAAATCCTAGGATTTTAGGATTATTAAGTATAATTGTAGTATTAATATGGATATTTATTGGATTTGTGGCTACAGAAGCAGCAATGCAATATTCAAACTACATCACATTTTTAGGTGGTCTTGCAATTGTAATATTAGGTTTCCAGTCAATTCACGGCGCAGTCAGAAATCTTAGAAAAACCAAAAGAGGTGAATAATAATGGTTAATTTAAAAGATTATGCTCCATTTACAGGTTTGCTTATTTTTGGAAACATAGAAAACTTAATTTTAGCATCACAGGGTGCTGCTGCACACGTTAATCCATTTATTTTAGCAGGATTAAGTGTATTTGCAGTAGTCATATGGCTTCTGATTGGAACATACGGAACCAAAATTGCTATCAAATACGCAGATTACATTGAAATTTTCGGCGGAGTAGTCATTATACTTTTAGGTTTCGAATCAATGATGGAAGCAACAGGAATAGCATTATTCCCTTAAATTCCTAATTTTTTTATCTTAAACGTGAATAATCTCACGTTTTCTAATTTTTTAATTAAAACTAATTTTTATAAATAACCGACAGCCATATTTTAATCGAGGAATACTTATGGTCAATGCAGAATGGCAAAAAGATAGAATCGTATTTACCCCAACCAACCTTTATATGGAATATATCCTTTTAAGCTACAATAATTACCTGAAAAACAAGCTTGAAGACATTGAAATTACCTACGGTGAGCTGACATATATCTACAACATCAAATTCTTCCCGTCAATTTCACAAAGAGAACTGGCGGAAATTCTTTACGTATCCGAAGCAAATGTTGCAAAGATGGTTAAAAAACTGGTCAAAAAAGGAATTGTCGAAAAGAGAAAGGATGAAAGCAACAAAAGCAGAAATGTTTTAAGATTAACCGATAAAGGAGAAGAACTCTTTGTTAAAATTAACGTTATTACCTGCGGTTGGGAAAGAGAAATTACCAAAAATTTATCCAATGATGAATTTTTCAACTTTAAAGAGCAGTTATACAATATGATTAAAGAATCAACAGAACTGAAATGAGGTAACCTTTATATAGTACTTCAATTAAAATAGATAAACAAGTCTTAACCAAGTTAAGTCTTTTATAAATTAACGAGGTAATAACTATGTCAATCTATGATTTTGAAGTAAAAGACGGTGACGGAAACATGGTTCCCCTAAGCCAATTCAAAGACAAAGTACTACTGATTGTTAACTCTGCAACAAAATGTGGATTTACACCACAATACACAGAATTAAATGAAATGTATGCAGAATTCAATGAAAAAGGTTTTGAAATTTTAGATTTCCCATGCAACCAGTTCGGAAATCAAGCTCCAGGAACTACAGAAGAAATTGCAGAAGTATGCCGCAACAAATGGTTAGTACCTTACCAGATTTTTGACAAAATTGATGTCAACGGCGAAAATGCAGATCCCCTATTCGAATACTTAAAAAACGAACAGCCATTTACTGACATTACAGGCAAAGGAGCAACAAAACTAAAACTTGTTTTAAAAGCAAAAGACAGACACTACAAAGACAACAATGACATCAAATGGAACTTCACCAAATTTTTAGTTGACCGTGAAGGAAATGTCGTTAGAAGATTCGAACCGACAGAAGACCTGGGAGATGTCAAAAAAGCAATTGCGGATTTAATTTAAATATTAAATCCCTTAATTTTTTTAATGATAATTACCAAATCATTATTAGAGGTAATTAAAATGGACAAATACGACATTATCATTATTGGAGCAGGTCCAGGAGGCCTTACCGCTGCAATCTATGCCGGCCGTCAGGGAACAAAAAATCTTATGATAGACCGAGATCTTGCAGGAGGAATCGGCCGTGAAGTACCTGAAATGGAAAACTATCCCGGCTTTGACAGTATTTCCGGTTTGGAACTTATTGAAAAAATGAAAGAGCAGGCCATTAAAAACACAGAACTTCACGAAATGGAAGAAGTGGAAGAAATTATTCAAAATGACGGAGAATATCGCTTTACAGTCAAAACAAGCAAAGGAGAATATCAATCCAAAACAGTCATTTTAGCAACCGGAAGCTCACATAGACACTTGGATGCAAAAGGCGAAGAGGAATTCAAAGGAAAAGGCGTAAGCTACTGCGCAACATGTGACGGATTTTTCTTTGCAGGAAGAGACATTATAATGGTGGGCGGAGGAAACAGCGCACTTCAGGAAGCACTATACCTGAAAAACTTAGGCGCAAACGTTACTTTAATCCACAGAAGAGATGAATTCAGAGCCCAGAAACACCTGCAGAACATGATAAAAGAAGCAGGCATCAAGACTATCCTCAATGCAACTGTTAAAGAAATCAAAGGAGAAATGCTGGTTGAATCAGTTATTTTAAAAGACACAAAAACAGGTGAGCTGACAGAATATCCGACAAATGGAGTGTTCATCAGCGTAGGATACATTCCGCATACCGAACTTGCAGCCCAGTTAGGTGTTGATTTGGATGAATCCGGACATATCATCACAGATAAAGAACAGAAAACCAATGTTGACTATGTATATGCAATAGGTGATGTTTGTGTCGGATTAAAACAGTGGGTTGTTGCATGCGGAGAAGGAGCAGTTGCTGCAACTTCAGCATTTCATGATTTAAAAGAAAATAATCAATAACGTTCTTTTAGGAACATGTAAATGAAAAATGCTATAACAAGTACAACAATTACAGGCAGTAGCCACATGAATATTTTAAACAGCACAACCGCCACAAATATAGCAATAATAATATAAATCAAATCTTGTAATTCCATGTAATTCAGTTATATTAAATATCATATATAAACTTTAAGTGAATTGCAAAAACTTTTTCTTATTTTTAGACAAACATATAATAATTATAACTGCCAAAAATAATATCATTATATTTTCATGGAGTATAAAATGACAATTATAGTGATTAATAACAAAGGCCAATACAACCATAGAATTCAAAGAAGTTTACAGTATCTGAATATTCCATCCAAACTGGTTTCAAACACAACTTCCATTGAAGAGATTGAAGCTGAAAATCCAATAGGATTGATTTTAGGTGGAGGGCCTTCACTTGAAGGAGCTGGAAACAGCGAAGAGATCATAAAACACTTTGACATTCCGATTCTTGGAATCTGTCTTGGACATCAGTTAATCGCAAAAGCTTATGGAGGAGAAGTTTCAACTTCCGAAACTGAAAGTTATGCTCAAGTGAAAATAAATATTGATAATGATAAAAACTTATTTGAAGGTTTAGCACCGCAAATGGATGTCTGGTCATCACACAAAGATGAAGTTAAAAGCATCCCTGAAGATTTTGAAATCCTGGCCAGTTCCACATTATGTGATGTTGAATCCTTTAAACATAAAGACAAGGATGTATATGGAATCCAGTTCCACCCCGAAGTACATCACACTCCAAAAGGAGAAATAATTTTTAAAAACTTTTATAAAATCTGTCAAAAATAAGGTGTAATAATGATTGACAATGCTGAAGATTTAGCTAAAAAAGCTCAGGACAATAAAGCTGGTTTAAAAAGACAATTTGTTAACATCCCAATCGGTGATGAAGAATATGGATTTAGAATTTCAGGAATTGGAGCTAAATCCGTAAAACTCGAAAAATTTGTCAAATATGACGACATTATGGAAGCTGTTGAATCCGGTAACGATTTTGGTCTTGAAGCTATGATCAAACAGATTATTGAAGATTACGAAGAAGAAGATGAAGAGGAATAAAATGTTAAGTCCTAAAGAATTTATTGACGACGCTGTAAAAAAAATTAAAGACCAGATTGGTGATGAAAAAGCTATTATCGCATTATCCGGTGGAGTAGACAGTTCCGTGTGTTCCGTTCTTGTACAACAGGCTATAGGCGACAATTTAACTGCAATATTTGTAGACCACGGTCTTTTAAGAGAAGGAGAAGTTGAACAGGTAACCAATACCTTTAAAGACAGATTAAACTTTAAATTTGTTGATGCTTCAGATGAATTTATGGATGCTCTTGCAGGCTATGACGACCCTGAAGATAAAAGAAAAATTATCGGAAAAGTTTTCATTGACGTATTTGAAAGAGAAGCTATAAAATCCGGCGCTAAATATTTAGTTCAGGGAACTATTGCACCGGACTGGATTGAAACTGAAGGTGAAATCAAATCCCACCATAACCTGGCTCTTCCAAGCGGAATGGAACTTGAATTATGTGAACCAATCCGTGACTTATACAAAGATGAAGTCAGAGAAATCGGTGATGAATTAGGATTGCCTGCTACAACAGTTTACAGACAGCCTTTCCCAGGACCAGGACTTGGAGTACGTGTTGTCGGCGCACTGACAAGAGAAAATGTTGAAATCTGCAGAAAAGCAAATCACATTGTCCGTGAAGAAATTGAAGCTGCAGGTATTGACAAAGACGTATGGCAATACTTTGCTGTTTTAACAGACACTAAAGTAACCGGTGTTAAAGGAGACCAGAGAGACTTCGGATATCTTGTAGTGGTCAGAGTTGTAAACTCAATTGACGCTATGACCGCATCAGTTGCTGAACTTCCATGGGAAGTTGTCAGAACCATTTCACAAAGAATCACTTCCGAAATTTCAGAAGTTACTCACGTTGCACTATCCGTTAGTGACAAACCACCTGCAACCATCGAATTCTGTTAAAAAAATACTTTTATAGTATTTTTTATTTTTACTTTTTTTAAAACCATGAAAACCACTAAAAATGCATATTTAGCCAAATTAACAGAACAAATCCAAATGAAATCTGTTAATGTAGGAAAAAATCTTGAAGGAACTACCCCTCCCTCAGTATTTATCGGCAGATGGTCCTATCCTAAAGTCTATGCCGGACCTATGATGAGTTCACAGATGGGAGACACATACATCATGGACTCCCCTGAATCATGGATCGGTGAGAATAAAACTCAGGATGAAATCATCAACTACCGTATGAATCTTGTCAGAGGAAAACAGCTGATAAAGATTGATGATTTGGAAAATCCGTTTGTTGAAAAACTCCAGGACATTTCCCTTGCATCAAAATCTATTGACAGTGAGGCCACATTCGGTAAAAAACCGACAGGATCAATGCTTTCAGAAGACAGCATGCCTCACGGGCCAAGCGCAGTAATTGAAACATTTGACATTGACGCTGTAAGATGGGACAGGCAGCTTGAAAAAACATTTTATGATACTGATTTAAAAGCCACAGAGGCAGTTGTCAATCTTCACAATAAAGACGTTCCGTTTTCTGCAATGCAGAAGGCATTTTCAGTTGGAGCAATAGGTACAAAAAATAAAAGAAAGCTTGTTCCAACAAGATGGTCCATAACAGCATGTGATTCAACACTTGCAGACGAATTTTTAAAGGAAGTAAGGAAATTTGAAAGACTGGATACCTACAGAGTATTTGAATTTGGAGCCCTTAACAATTATTACATAATAATACTGACACCTACCGAATGGCAGTATGAGTGGTATGAGGCATTTATCAAATTAATGAAAAATGAAGAACTGATATTTTCAGATTATGAAACAAACGGCGGCAAAAAAGAATATTCCATCGTGGGAGGATGCTATTACACTGCAAAAATGGCAGTTCTTGACTACCTTCTTAAAATTAAAAAACAGTCAGGACTGATAATTTTAAGAGAAGCCTATGACGGATATGTGCCATTGGGCGTGTTCAATGTAAGGGAAAACATTAAAGAGGCTATGCTTAGACCATATCTTGAGTTTGAAACCCTGGAAGACTGCCTGAAATATTCCGGAACAAAATTAAGAATTCCTATCAATAGATATGTCAAACAGGGAACACTGCTTAACGAAATGCTTCACACAAAACAGACCACACTGGATATGTACTTTAAAAGAGGATAATATGTTTAAATTTAAAACCCCATCTCAAAAAACATTAAAAACAATGTCTGAAGTTGCAGGCGGAAACCTCGAAAATGATTTCGAAGCCGAAGCAGCTGAAAAAATTAAAGACCTTACCGGCCACGACCATGCAAAAATTACATCAAGCGGGAACAACAGTATTTTTATTGCACTGTCTGCAGTTGAAGGAGACGTAATTGTACCCGACCAGGGAGGATGGCACGGATTTAAGCAGATTGCAAAATTTTTAAAAAAAGACATAGTTACCTTAAAAACTGACATGGGACTTATCAATCCTGATTATTTGGATGAAATTGAATTTAAAGAAAATTCCGCTTTAATATACACAAGTTTTGCAGGATACTGTGCCGAGCAGGATACAAAAGGCATTTCAAAATACTGCAAAAGCAACAACATCACTACAATTGAAGATGCTTCAGCCGGAATCGGTGATAAAAAACACAACTTAGGTAACGGAAATTATTCAGACATTATAATTGCATCTACAGGATCACCAAAAATAATCAATGTTGGAAGCGGAGGTTTTATAACCTCAAACAATAAGGAAAGTTTTGACAATACCAAGCTTCCTCAAAAATTAAGCAAAACATCACAAATTGTATGCAGTGGTATATGTTGCGAACTTGAAAACGTTGATGAAAAACTTGAAGTTACATTAAATGCAACCAAGCATCTAAAAAACAATATAGACAACACATTACATGCAAATAAAAGAGGCATCAATGTAATTATTCCACATAGTAATGCGAAAGAGATAAGTTGGAATTTGAAAAAGGCACTGCCGATAAACAAAAGCGGATTTATCACAACATGTCCAAATTACAACAGAGTAAAACAGAAAGCCATTGCTGTTGAAATAAAAAATCTGGCATATGAATGCCTTGAAAAGGAATATTTGGATAAAATTATTGAAGAAATTAATAATCAACTGTAAGTTTAGTGATTCTATCGATTAATATATTTTCTACTGACATATTTTCCAGTTCCGCATCACTGATTTTATATATTTCCTTTAACATGCCATCATCAGCTGCTAAAACATCATCATCACGAACAAACAAATCAGACAGCTCTTTAGAATAATCTTTTGAATTGACGAGTACTGCGCAGAGATTCATGTTTCCTTCTTTAAGGCCTAAAGTTTTAAATGCCTTGGAAATCTGGCGCTGAGCGGAACATCTTAGAACAATTTCAACACTGATATCCTTTGCAAGATTTTCATCACGTTCAAATGCAAGAAATGCCTGGTTGACTCCGTGGATTATATGATTTTTAGAAGCAACCGCATCTGCATTAAGAAGCTGAATAATTTCGCCATCTTCTTTAATCGCATCTATCTGAGAGAGAGTATCCCCTACAGAATCAATATTTGCCTTAAAACCTAAAATTTGTATATTATCCATATGCATGTAACCACTAATCCCTAAGTAATCTGTTTACTCCAGCAATATATGCTTTAACACTGGCGTTGATAATATCAGCCTCGGTACCACGTGCAGAAACAACCTTGTCCTCTTTTTGAAGTTTGATAATTACATCAATAAATGCATCAGTACCGCCGGTGATAGCATCTACGTGATATTCAATTAATTCTATATCCCTGAACATGTCCAGTGATTTGATTGCATTGATTGCTGCATCTACAGGACCTAAACCTACACCTGCATTCAATATTTCTTCACCGTCAATGGATATTTTAACTGAAGCAGTTGGCATTACCTTATTTCCTGAAACAATAGTAATTTCATCAAGTTTGATTCTATCTTCATGATTTATCTCTAAAACATTATCTGCAATTACCTGCAAATCAACATCAGTAACAGTTTTACCCTTATCGGCCAGGTCCTTAATATCATCACAAATCTGTTTAAGCTGATCATCATTAACGTCAAGGCCTATTTCTTTCAATCTTGAATTTAAGCCATGAGTTCCCATATGTTTTCCAATGACAAACTTACGAGTCCTTCCAACCAGTTCAGGAGTCATCGGTTCATATGTGGCGGAATTTTTGATAATTCCATCGGAATGAATTCCGGATTCATGAGCAAAAGCATTTTCCCCGACAATTGCCTTGTTAGGCTGAATATAAACACCAGTCAATCTGGCAACTAATTTGGAAATATCATAAATCTGATTTATTTTAATGTCTGTTGTGAAATCTGAAAAAAGTCTGTCGATACTTACAATACATTCTTCAAAAGAAGTGTTACCTGCTCTTTCACCAATACCATTTATAGTTGTGTGAATTTCAGATGCACCACCCTTAACTGCGGATAATGTATTTGCAACAGCAAGACCAAAATCATTATGGCAATGACATGAAACAGGTACCTGAATATCATTTAATCTGGAAAATAATTCAAAAGAGGAATCAGGTGTCAGAATACCTACAGTATCACATACACATATTCTGTCGGCACCATGATCTATTGCACTCAGATAAACTTTCTTTAGAAAATCAACATCACTTCTGGATGCATCTTCCGCTGACAGTTCTACTGTTAAACCATGATCCTTGCAATATTCAACAGCATTGTTGGATAATTCTAAAAGTTCATCTTTAGATATTTTTAATTTATCAGAAATATGCAGATCTGAGGTTGGAACAACAAGATTTACTGCATCAACATTGCAGTCGAGACAATAATCAATATCAATATTGAGAGGTCTTGAAAAACTTAAAATTTCAGCATTAAACCCCTGATTAGAAATCTCTTTAATAGAGTCACGTTCGCCCTGAGAAGTAATTGCAGAACCTGCTTCAATATAGTTAACTCCAATCTCATCAAGCTTAGTGGCAATTCTAAATTTTTCTTTGGAAGTTAAAGAAACACCTGGAGTCTGCTCTCCATCACGCAATGTTGTATCTAATATTTTTATATTCAAAAAAATCACCTAAAAATTTGCAATAAGGGTATTAAGCAAAATAAGATATTTAATAAAATAGTTGAAAAAAAGTAATTAATTATTGTAATAGAAAGCTTGCAGCGAAATGAAATTCCCATAGAAAACCATAGTACACAAACAAAACACAAAAGGACTTCACTACTGGGATCGAAACGAGACCAGGTATAAATCTGTACAATTTCACCCGAACTGTTAACACCTAACCAAATCATTATTAGACTATATATCACTTGAACTAAGATCAATATTAGTCTACTAACAATTAAAATAATGCAAGCGAACAATTGGAAGCAGCGGACTCAACAACTCGGAAAAAAACCTCGAAGCTTACATCCCTACCCCATCAAACAAGTCTTCTACTCGCGTCCTAAGCAATCTATTTTCAGGGGATACCTCAGGCTTAGATGCTTTCAGCCTTTATCACCTAGCGCGTAGCTGCCCGGCAATGCCTTATCAGACAACCGGTCG
>NZ_OMWA01000040.1 GCF_900314615.1 uncultured Methanobrevibacter sp.
TTTTTTGAAAGGTAACATTCCTCTTACAGTTCTTCTAAATATATCATCTGGTCTTCTAGGATATTTAGGACCTAAGTCACGAGGGTTGGAAATACTTGCCCTGTCAACTCTTTGTTTGTATTTTGCATAAGCCCAATCTTTATTACCAGTTAACATAATTTTTTCAGCATTAAGAATAATTACTTCTTCGCCTTCTAAAAGATTTTTACTAGTTACACTAGCTAATCTTCCTAAAACGCATCCTTCTCCATCAATAATCATAATAACACCCTATTTATTCCATGATCCTAATGTTTGATCCTTTAGGATTTGATTCGATTATCTCATCAATTGAGATGCATTCTCCACCAGCACTTTCGATTTTTTCCTGTGCTTTAGCTGAGAATTTTAATGCTACAACATTTACTTTTTCTTCTAAATTACCGTTTGATAAAACTTTACCTGGTACTAAAATAGTTTCATCTGCTTTAGCGTGTCTTGCAATGTCAGACAAATTTACTTCAGCAGTTCTTCTATTTGACCTTTCAAGTCTTTGTGCAACATCTTTCCAAATAGCTGCATCTTCATTTCTTGATTGTTCATAAAGTTTATTAATAAGTTCAATAAGGTTAGGATTTGTTTTTACTACTTTCTTAACCATTATTTACTTCCTCCTTCATCACTAAATTTGATAAACTTATCTGCTTTTTCACCTAATACGTCACAAGCTTTTAATAAAACTTCTTTAGGATGCATAGCACCATCTGTTTCAATTCTGAAAATAAAATCATTTGGACGGAATCCAACATTGATATAACCGTTGTCGGAAGCTCTTACACAGCTTTTACACATGGCACAGTCTTCAATGTCCAATATTTTAATTTTTTTGGATCGTCTGTCAGATTTTAAAATACCTCTTGGACATGCCTGAGCACAATCATAATCGATTTCAACATCATCATTGAAAGTTATTTCAGGATATTGTTTGTATGCACAAACAGTTGTTGGCATCCATTTTGCGTGTTCTTTTCCATATCCAACTTTAGCAACTGCTTCAATGTTAAGTACTTCATCTTCTTTAAGTTTTACTAAAGGTATAGTGTCGTAAACTGGTTTAATTTTTGAGTCAGAAGATTTTAAATCTTTAGAATAAACTACTTTAGGTCCTACTTCATTTAAAGTGAACATAATTCCGTTAGTATACTCTTCCCAACCTTCATCTTCAGGTAAAAGCATTCCTTCAAGAGCATCTAAATCAGAAACTAAAGGAGTTAAACCAAGCCTATGAGCAAGTACCTCATTAAACATTGCAGAATCATTTCTGATAATGTTTACATCTTCAATAGCTATTTTAGGCACATTAACCATTGCACATCTTCTAATAGCATTAATAAAAGGCACTTCTGCATCACGGATAATGAAAACCATTTCATTATCGCTTTGACTTTTTACTTCTATCTCCATATTAAACCCTTCCACTTATACTCTTCTTCCTCTTTTACCACCAGGTCTTCCAGTACCGTCGTGAGGAATTGGAGTGATATCTTCAATTTTACCTATTTTGATTCCAGCTCTTGCTAAAGCACGGATAGTAGCTTGTGCACCAGGTCCTGGACTTCTAGGTCCGTTTCCACCAGGAGCTCTTACTTTAATATGTAATCCAACAAATCCTTTTTCTTTAGCATCATCAGCTATTCTAGTTGCTGCAGCCATTGCTGCGAAAGGTGAAGCTTGCTGTCTGTCTGCACGAACAACTTTTCCACCAGACCATTGAGAAATAGTCTCAGCACCAGTAATATCTGTTACAGTAATAATAGTGTTATTAAATGATGAGTAAATATTAGCTATACCCCATTTTTCATCTTTTGCCATAGTTACACCCTTTATTCTTCTGTATTAGCTTTATTATCCTTATTTCTGTTGTACTCTTCAATTTGTTTTGCTACAGGTGAAGAACGGTAGAAACCGATTTCATCTTCTTGACCTTTTAAGACAACATAACTTGGTGAATTGATTTTTTTACCGTTTAAAGTTATGTGACCGTGTACAACAAACATTCTTGCTTCTTTAGGAGTACGAGCTAAACCTTTTTTGTATACAATAGTTTGTAATCTTCTTCTTAAGATATCTTCAACATTTAAATCTAAAATATCTTCAAGAGCAGCACCTTCTGGCAAAACACCGGTTCTAGCTAAGTGTCCTAATAATTGTAATTTCTCATTAACCATCTGATCAGTACCGAAACCAAGTAAGTACCTAGCTTCCCTACTGTATCTTCTGACTAAAGTATCAGCTTTCCAAATTTCTTTTTTGTTTTTTAAACCGTATTTAGTCATTAATTTGTTTTCATTTTTAATTCTTTCCGCATTCCAAGGATGTGGTGGTGTATTATACTTTTTCCTTGCTTTTCTAGGTTGTCCCATTAAAACATCTCCTTAATAAAATTGAATTTAAATAATTTAATTTATAAAAAAAGTTCCATGCCTATCCGCGTGAACGTTTTACACCAACTGAAGAACTTTTTCTGAAAGTAGATTTGGTTCTTTGACCTCTAACAGGTAAACCAACTTCGTGTCTTCTACCTTTGTAACTTCTGGTCTTTTTCATTCTGTTTAAATCATCTCTTAAAGTCATGTCAAGATCAGATTCAATTAAGTGAATGTCGTCACCAGTTTCGTAATCTTCTCTTCTGTTTAACATCCAGGATGGAATGTCAAATTTCTGAGGATTTTCCAAAATTTCTTCAATTCTTAAAACATCTTCGTCAGCAATGTATCCAATTTTAGCGTCTAAATCTAAGTCTAAAGTACGACACATAGTTTTAGATAAAGATATTCCAACACCTTTAATTTCAGTTAAAGCTTGTTCAATGGTTTTATTACCATTTACATCCTTTCTTGAAATACGCACTAAATGCTTAAAATCGTCTTCCATTAAATAACCTCCATTTATAGAGCGAACCTACGAGACGTAAAATATAGATTCGAATGTTTTGAAATATCAAAACACAGTTCTTTCAACTATTTAAAACTTAGTCTAAGTAAACTAAGAGTGCAAAAAAATATCAGTTTAACAAGTATTTTAATAATTGATAAAAATTAAAAAACTAAGTTAAAAACTAATAAACGCCGAGACTGGGATTTGAACCCAGGAGGGCTGAACGCCCACGAGATTTCCAGTCTCGCGCCTTACCAGGCTAGACTATCTCGGCATATAATAGTTAGCAATACTTGCACATCATATTAACTAGTATAATATGATAAAATAATATTTCTACTTACCAGTATATAAATGTATTGATTAATGCAAGAAATTTTTAAAAAAAATATGATTTCCACAATTAATTATATTTCTTCAGGTTTAAAATATTTTGCATCCCCCAACACAAAGACAAAATATATTTTTAATTAAATAATACTAATATTATAAAGGTGATATGATGGATATGATGACCATAATTTTAATAGTTATAATGATATTGGCGATAATTTTTATTGTCTATACATTTATACATTTATACAACAATTTAGTTGGTCTTAGAAACCGTGTGGAAAACAGTTACTCACAAATCGAAGTTCAACTAAAAAGAAGAAACGATTTAATTCCAAATCTTGTTGAAACTGTAAAAGGATACGCAGCTCATGAAAAGGAAGTATTCGAAAATGTTACCCAGGCCAGAAGCAACATGATGAATGCATCAGGCATTGATGAAGCAAGTGCTGCAAACGACCAGTTGAGCGGTGCTTTAAAATCATTATTTGCAGTAGCTGAAAGCTATCCTGAACTTAAAGCAAATTCAAATTTCCAACAACTGCAATCTGAATTAAGTGAAACTGAAGATAAAATTTCCTATGCAAGACAATTCTACAACGATGTTGTATTGAAATACAATAACGCATGCCAGCAATTCCCAAGCAGCATGTTTGCAAGATGGTTCCACTTTGAAACCGCAGAATATTTCGAAGCTCCTGAAAGTGAAATGGAAGTTCCTGAAGTAAAATTCTAAACAAATAGAGGTGAAATTATATGAATGTTAAAAAGACACTTTGTATAATTTTATTAATTTTTATATTATTTTCAGCGCTGAGCGTAGTTGCAGCAGACGACGACAAAAGCTATTCAATAGACCAGGCATTTGTTGAGCTGACCGTTGGAAGTAACGGTCTGCTGCATATAGATGAAATATATGAATACTCATTTGACGGAGAGTTTAATGGAGTATATAGGGACATCAAGCTTAAAGAAGGAGAAAGCATAGAAAATCTCAGTGTTAACACGACAGGAGCATATTCTATAGCTAAATTAACACATGAGGACGGATATGATCACATAACAATATATCTGTATGCCGATGAAGCGCACACCAAAAAGATAAAAGACACCGATGTTGAAGTATACATCAGCTATGACATGAAAAATGTTGTAACTCTCTTTAATGATGTTGGAGGGCTTCAGTATAAACTATGGGGAGAAGACTGGGATGTAGGAGTAGGCACTTTAACTGCTGTTGTTCATCTTCCTGGAAATGAAAGCAACACATATTTCTTAAATCCTCAGGAATACAACTCTACAAGTTATCTTATGGGAGATACAATAACATTAACATCAAACAGTATCCCATCTGGTGAATTTTATGAATTGCTTGTTTTGATGCCTGTAAGCGACTTTGAAAATGCAACCTATGCAAAACAGGTCCATGAAGATGGTAAAGACAAAATTATGCATAATCTGGAAAATAGCGTGAATGGACGGAACCTCTGGAATACTTTGTTTCTCATTTTAGGATTATTGGCCATGATCAGTCCGATAACTGGAATATTCATCTATTTCAAATATGGACGTGAACCTAAAGTGGATTATGATGGAATTTATGAAAGAGAATTGCCAACCAATGATCCCCCAGCAGTCATTAATGCACTGATGGACAACTCACATGATATTGGTACACCAAATATGGATGGATTTGAAGCAACAATTCTTGATTTGATAAATAGAAAAGTATTCAGTCTCGAGACTAAAAAAGACAGCAAAACCGAAATCAACGAATTATACCTGACATTGCATAAAGACACCACTTCAAATCTGGACATTCATGAACAGACCGTCGTAGATATTTTATCAATGTTTGCTGATGAAAACAATGTCGTTAATATGTCCGGTTTAAATGCAGATTTATCCGATGAAACAAATGCCAAACTATTCATGGAAGAGTATAACACATGGCAGAAAGATGTTAAACACGAATACCTGGACAGCGAAAATCTGAAAAGCTATTTCCACAAAAAAGGTTCATCACTTATGAAAAATCTTGGTGTGGCGGGAATAGTGGCCGGAATAATTATTATAGCATTGGGATTTTATACAAATCTTCACAACGGAGTATTTGCAATAGGAGGAGGAATCATTCTTACGGTATTTTCATTTATAGTTAGGATGCTGCCTGATGACATATTTGGACAATGGACTGAAAAAGGCAGAGTATTCTATCTCAAATGGAATAATTTCAGAAAGTTCCTTAAGGACAACAGTTTAATTAACGAACACCCTCCTGAATCAATAGTTATCTGGAAAAAGTATCTTATTTACGGCGCCGCACTTGGAGTAGCCGATGAGGTTTATGAAGCCATGAAACTTCAGGAGAAAAATATCGATTCAATTTTGGATGATGATGTGTTCCTATACCACCATTACGGAGGTTATTACCTTATGCATGATGCATTCGTGACCGGTCAATCAGCAGCCAATCCTTCATCAGACTCCGGCGGTTTCGGAGGTCTTGGAGGAGGATCTGGTGGTGGAGGTGGAGGTGCTTTCTAGCACTCCATTTTCATATCAAAGAGGATTATTCCTCTTAACTTTTCTTATTTTTTAAAACTTATCGAATTTTAATAAGTATACATGTACATGTAAAAAATTAAAAACATCACAAAAAAGCAATCATTTAAAAAAAATTAGAAAATCAACACATATACTTAAATTGAATTTAGAAAGTATAAAAATAATTAAAGGTAAAATTAAAATTAGATAAGGGAATTACCTGACAGTAATTGTGACTTTTTTGGTAATCTTATTGTAAATACTGTTTCCAGCATATGTAACTTCTGCAGTGTATTTACCTTTTTTAGTTAATTTGGTTAACTTGAAAATGGCCTGACCTTTCGTATTTGTTTTAGCCGTATATTTTTTCTTGTTAACCTTTATAGTAATCTTAATATTCTTCATGACCTTATTTTTATTAGTTTTTAATGTAACTGTGTATTTTTTAGTTTTATCTTTAACTTTTAATGTAACTTTAGGAGCAGTCATTTTTGGACTAACTTTTTTGACAGTGACTTTCGCTGTAGCAGAAGATTCCAGATAATTAGAGTCACCGGCAAAATGAATAGATACATCATATGTACCCGGAGTTAATGTCTTTGTAGGAATCATTACCTGACCCATATCATCTGTCAGATAGGTTTTTGTAACTCCATCCAAAACAACAGTGACTTTTGCATATTTTAAAGGAGTGCCTGAAGAATCATGCAGATTAACAATTAAAACCTTACCTGCCTGATAACTTGTAGTCAGGTCTGAAGCGTAAATAAAAGATGATTTCATAATAACAATTGAAATTTTAACAGGATCTGCCTCATAACAGTCATCATCTACAGTGAACTGGGCTTTATACTTACCGGCTGCCAGATTGACAAACCAATTATAACCTATTTCAGATTTATATGTTCCAATCACCTGATTTTTAGAGTTATATACTTTAATTGTTGCATTAACACCAGTTACAGGATAGTTAGGATTATCATACATTGAAATATGAATATCTCCACCAAATCCAACAATTCCTTCAAAATCAGAAACATATAAAGTATATACTGGCAAATTACCTTCAAATTCAGAATCAGAAATATATGTATTGAATTTAACTCCACCAGTGATTTTTGCAATATTCTTTACAAAGCGACATTCTGAAGCAGAAGCAGCATCAGAAGAAGAACCGGAAATTGCACCACCGTATTTTGCAGTATTTCCCTGAAAGAGAGATCTTATAGCAGATGACCTGTATGCTGCACCACCATACTCATCAGCAGTATTGTCATAAAAGGTACATGCCAGAACATCAGACAATGCTACTGCTCCACCATTAACTGCAGAATTATATCTGAATAATGATGAATCTGCACCACCTTCATATATAGCTCCACCTTCTTTTGTTGCAGTATTATAATAAAATTTACAATTGTCAGAGTGAGAGTTAAACATTGCCCCACCTTCAGCAGCAGTATTGCTTGTGAAAATACAATTTTTAGCAGAGTTCTGATACATTGCGCCACCTTTATTTGCAGTATTATTTGTAAAATTACAGTTTACGGCATAGGTTTCCATCAGAGCACCACCTACATTGAATGCATAATTTTCTTCAAAAATACAATTGTTTACAGAACCAGTATGCATTGCTCCTCCCTGGGCTGCATGATTTTCAATAAATGTGGAATCCAATACCGTGTATCCATATACAGCACCACCGTCATCCAAAGCTGAATTTCCTAAAAACAGACAGTTTGAAGCGGAGTTGGATCCTCCACCTATAGCACCTGCATGAGTAGCAGTATTATTAATAAATGTACAGTCTACAACATAAGCATTGAAAGCAGCACCTGAAAAACCCTCTGCAGAATTACCGATAAACGTACACTGACCTGCAGAACTGCCCTGCATAGCTCCTCCCTGTTTATGTGCTAGATTATCAATAAATGTTGATTTGGTAGCATAAACATCATATATTGCTCCACCTTCGTTTGCAACATTTTCCCGGAAAATGCAACTATCTGCACTGCCTTTATATATTGCACCACCCCGGTTATCTGCAGTATTGCCGGTAAAGATACAGTTTGACGCATAACCTCCAGATATAGCTCCTCCATGTGTAGTCGCATAGTTATTTGTAAAATTACAATTTGAAACAGCGAAATTTGAACCAAGTATGGCAGATCCAGTATCTGAATAAGCATTAATAAAATTAATATTGTTAAAGTTAACATAATTAGTTACACTAAAAATTCTAGCTTGTGAATTACCATTAATTGTATATCCTTCACCATAAATATTGATGGAACGTGAAATTGGAACTCCATTGAAAAATTGAGAATCTGTTGTTGGATTATATGCATAATTAGATTCCAGATGGACATTCCAATCAGAATTATCATTAATTAATGAATTCAAATCAGAGAATGATTTAGTGTTGGAAGATAAAGCTTCGCTATTTTCAACACTTTCAACTGAGATTTCATCATCTAAGCTAACAGAGCTATCTGTAATGTTTTCAGCTGCATTAACAGATGCCATAACTAAAAATGATACCAATAATATTGAAAGTATTATTTTTTTATTTAGCAAAATAAATCCCCCATAAATTATACTGATTTATAATTTGTTCTATTTGATATATATTGTTTATGTTTATTGAAACGATTAAAAAGGTATATAAATAATATGGAAGATGTGTATAAGATTAAAAAAAAAGTAATTATTTCCAAAATCTTGGATAGGTATCAGGTTTCATAAATACTTTAGAAACATTTACTGCAAAACCAGAGTCCGCTTCAAGAATTTCGTTTGAAGTTAAAAGAGAATGACCTGCCGCTACCAATTCACCCTTAAGTGTTTCAACAGCTACAATATCATTTTTCTGAATATTATCAGCAAGAGAAGCAATTCCTCCACATGCAAGATCCGCACCATGACAAACAGCATCAACAGCAGAATCCTTGATTATGATTTTCGGAAGATAATCTGCAGCTCTTTCCATAGGCATTATTGCATCACGCAGGAATGATTCATCACCGTCTTCAATATAGAAATGATATGCATCAGTAACATCCTGCAGAGTAACCAGATTGTTCTTTTCAGTGAATGAACCTACTTGAGTCCTTCTTAGTTCAGCCATATGAGCTCCAACACCTAATGCTTCACCGATATTGTGACAGTATGTCCTAACATAGGTTCCCGCTTCACAACCAATTCTGAAAAGCACATCTCTTCCTTCAATTTCATAAATTGTGGAATAATAAATGTTACGGGTTCTAAGCTCACGTTTAACTGCTGATTTTACAGGAGGCAACTGAAAAATTTTACCTGTAAATTCAGCAAATACTTCACGAATCTTATCTTCTGAAACATCATGATGAAAAGTTAAAAGACAAACGTATTCCTTTGGAGCAGTCAGTAAAAGCTGAATTGCACGTGTTGCATCATCCAGACCAACAGGCAAAATTCCTGTAACTTTAGGGTCCAAAGTTCCACCATGACCAGATTTTTCAAGTGGTAAAATCCTTTTAATCCATGCGTCTATTTCATGAGATGTCGGGCCGGATGGTTTATCTAAGTTTATTACCCCTTTAGAAATATACTCCATAATAGGCCTATCTTCAGGTTTGCAACCAAATTCAGGAGAAGTAAAACTTTCAGATTTTTTAACCATATTGAATTTCATGAAATATCCCTTTTAAAAAAAATAGTAAATAAAAAAAAGTTATGAATAATAATTTAATTATTCATTTAAAGTTTATAAGTCAGCTAAAGCTGCTTTAATAGAGTCAATGTCACCAGAAACATCGATAGAATCTTCGGTTGGTTCTAAGTGAGCAATGTTACATCTTCTGTTTTTAACTGCT
>NZ_OMWA01000041.1 GCF_900314615.1 uncultured Methanobrevibacter sp.
TCAAAAGGAGGCTGACTGATGGCTAAAGATACAGTCGAAGTTCTTATCGAAGGTGGAAGCGCTACTCCTGGACCTCCATTAGGCCCAGCTTTAGGACCTCTCGGTATTAACATGATGCAAGTAGTAGAAGAAATTAATAAAAAAAGCGCTGACTTTGCAGGAATGAAAGTACCTGTTATTGTTAGTGTTGACAGGGATACTAAAGAATTTGAAATCGAAATTGGTACTCCTCCAACTACTTCACTTATCATGGAAGAATTAGGCATCGAAAAAGCTTCTCATGAACCAGGTTTAGACATTGTAAATGACTTACCAATTGAAACCGCTTTAAAAATCGCTAGAATGAAATTCGATTCATTACTTGCAAACGATTACAAAGCAGGTGTCAAAGAAGTTATGGGAACCTGTGTAAGTATGGGAATATCCGTTGACGGAAAAGACCCTAGAGAAGCACAAAAAGCAGTAGATGCTGGAGAATATGACGATATCTTAGTAGAATAGATATTGTCCAAAATTTAAATTTAAGTTAACAATTACAGTGTATATGATGTTATAATCAAATTATAATTGATATACTGTTTTTAATTCATGCAATCGTTTAAGAATTTTTTTCTTGTAATCGATTCTCATGAAACCAAAAAAATCCAATGAACATAATGTTCATGGGGGATGAATATGACACAAGATGTAATTAACGCGGTGAAGGAGGCAAAAGAACAATCTAAGCCGAGAAACTTCACTGAGTCCGTAGATATTATTATTAATATCCGTGACTTAGATGTCAGAAAGCCAGAAAATAGGTTTAATGAGGAAGTTACTCTTCCTAACGGCCGTGGCAAAGATGTTAAAATCGGAGTCATTGCTGATGGGGAACTCATTGTTCAAGCTAAAGATGCTGGTCTTGACACTGTAATCTCAAGCTGATATGATGCCACTCGTTGGTAGATTCCTCGGTCCAGTTTTAGGTCCTCGTGGAAAAATGCCTAAACCAGTTCCTGCAAGTATCAAATTAGATCCTCTTTTAGAAAGATTACAAAGTACTGTCAAAGTTGGTGTAAAACAACAAGCAAGTATTCAAGTTGTTGTCGGAAGCCAAGACATGTCAGACGAAGACATAGCTGAAAATGTAGAAACTGTTCTTACAGTCTTAGACCGCAATTTAGAAAAAGGAAGAAGTCAAATCAAGTCCATGTTTATTAAAACAACTATGGGACCAGTAGTGAGGGTGATCTAATGGCTCATGTTGCTGAATGGAAAAAGGAAGAAGTTAAAGAGCTTAAATCTATCATCGACCAATACGATGTTATCGGTCTTGTAGATTTAGAAAACATTCCTGCAAAACAGCTCCAAGAAATGAGAAGAACTCTTAAAGGCAAAGCTGTTATCAGAATGTCCAAAATTAATCTTATTAATTTAGCTCTTGAAGATTGTAATGCTGAAAAAACCAACATTGTTGATTTATCAGAACATATGGATGGTCAGATTGCACTTATTGCAACCGAAATGAATCCTTTCAAATTGTACAAAATATTGGAAGACAGTAAAACCCAAGCTCCTGCAAAACCAGGAACTATTGCTCCAGAAGATATTATTGTACCTGAAGGAGATACCGGATTCGAACCAGGTCCATTTTTAGGTGAATTACAGCAAGTTGGAATTCCTGCAAAAATTGATAAAGGTAAAATCTGCGTACAAAAAGAAACAGTTGTCGTAGAAGCTGGTGAAGAAGTATCCAAACAAGTAGCAGCTACTTTATCCAGATTAGAAATTAATCCAATGGAAGTAGGAATGGACTTAAAAGCAGTATACGAAGAAGGATCAATCTATACTTCAGACGTACTTGCAATCGATGAAGAACAAACATTAGCTGACGTTCAAAATGCATTTAGAAGTGCATTCAACTTATCTGTAAACGCAGCAATCCCTACTGATGAAACTATTTCCACTATCATTACTCTTGCATACACCAGAGCAATCAATGTCGGTGTAGAAGCAGCAATTATGACTTCTGAAACTTCAGAACCAATTATTGGATTAGCACAGGCTAAAATGTTAGCAATCGCATCCGAAGTGGCAGACACTCCTGGTGCTATCGATGACGAATTAGCTGACAAACTCGCTAATGTTGCAGTAGCAGCAGCTCCAGTAGTAGAAGAAGTTGTCGAAGAAGAAGAGGAAGAAGAGGAAGAAGAAGAAAGTAGTGAAGAAGAAGCAGCAGCTGGGTTAGGAGCTCTCTTCGGTTAAAATTAAAATTTTTATTATATTATAAAAACTAACACTTTAAAAAATTAATGGTGATAACATGGAATATATATATGCGGCAATGATTTTGCACAGTGCAGAAAAAGATATTAACGAAGAAAATGTTAAAAGTATTATTGAAGCAGCTAATCGCAGCTTTAGAAGATGTTGACATCGACGAAGCTATGGAAACTACTGCTATGGCAGCAGCAGCACCTGCAGCTGCACCTGCAGCAGCTGAAGCAGCTGTTGAAGAAGAAGAGGAAGAAGAAGAGGAAGAAGAAGCTTCTGAAGAAGAAGCAGCAGCTGGATTAGGTGCTCTCTTCGGATAGATTTTTTAAATCTATCACCTTTCTTTTTTTTATTTACTTTTTTTTTGATATTATTGCTTATTTTTGATATTTTACTGTTTTTTATAATTGTTTTCATTTATAGTCTTTTACTTAATGTTTTTACCATTTAAAAAAACTAAGAATTCAATCAGATTATTTTCTAGAAGTTCCGGCTATAGGAACAAAAGACTATAATAATTGGCTATTTAACGATACGCAATATGCTCTGGCTGTTGCTAAAAAACTGATTTATATATTTGAAAATCATTTCAATAATTAATTATTTATTAATTAAAATACATATTTTATACTAATAAATTATTAGAACTGATTTATATGGTAGAAATTTTTGATAAACTCGGTTATAAAAAACAGACATGTAAAACTTGCGGACAGGAGTTTTACTCTCAAGTAGACAGAGACACTTGCGGTGATGCTCCTTGTGATGAGTATGAGTTTATTGCAAATCCTGCAACTGATAAACCGTACAATCTATATGAAATCCAGAAAGTTTTTAGAGAATTTTTAGAAAGTGAAGGACACACTCACGTCCACAGATATCCTGTACTTGCAAAAAGATGGAGAGATGACGTATTTCTCGTTGGAGCATCAATTTTCTGTTTCCAGCCATGGATTACATCAGGCCTTGTAAAGCCTCCGGCAAACCCTATTGAAATGGCTCAGCCATCAATCAGACTCAACGACGTTGACAATGTCGGAAGAACCGGCCGTCACATGACCTGCTTTACAATGGGAACACACACTGTAATCAACAAGGAAGATGATTTCATCTACTGGGAAGACCGCACAATCGAACTGTGCCATGAATTCTTTGCACATATAGGAATCAACACTGAAGAGATTACATTCATCAAATCATGGTGGAGCGGCGGAGGTAATGAAGGACCATGTTACGAAGTCTGCTGCAGAGGAGTGGAACTTGCAACATTAGTTTTCATACAATATGAAACTTTAGAAGACGGTTCTAAAAAAGAAATCCCTATTAAAGTTGTGGATACCGGTTACGGTCTTGAACGTATTGCATGGATTTCACAGGGAACTCCGACAGCATACGATGCATGTTTTGCACCTGTTGTTGACAAGCTAAAAGAACTGACAGGTGTTGAAATAAACGAGGATATCCAGGGAAGAAATGCTCAGATTGCTGGAATGATGGATATTGAGGATATCGGTGATTTAAAAGAACTTCGCCAGCAGGTTGCAGACAGTTTGGATTTGTCCCTTGAAGAATATCTTAAAGCCGCAGAACCTATGGAAGCAATCTACATCATTGCTGATCACACAAGATGTCTTGCATTCATGCTTGCAGACGGAATTATTCCGTCAAATGTTAAAGAAGGATATCTTGCACGTCTCGTTTTAAGAAGAACCATAAGATTCATGAAAGAACTTGACATGAAAGAATCTTTAGCTGATGTTATGGCAATACAGCTTGATTTCCTTTCAAAATTCTATCCTGAAATCCGAGATTCCGAAGAGCACATCATGAATATTATCACTTTGGAAGAGCAGAGATATGCCTCAACAGTCAAAAAAGGAAGAAGCATTGTTAAAAGGTCCATTAAAAGACTTAAAAAAGAAGGCAAATCCGAAATGCCTCTTGACATGCTGATTGACTTGTATGATGCACATGGAATTCCACCGGAAACTGTTGTTGAAATGGCAGGAGACGGATTTACAGTCAATGTTCCGGACAACTTCTTCACACAGGTTGCAGGCGCTCACGAAAAGGATACTTCAAACAAAAAATCCACATTTAAAGTAGACTTCCCTGAAACTGATTTACTGTTCTATAAAGATTTCTACCAGCAAGAATTTGAAGCCGAAGTTTTAGGTCTTGTCGAAAAGAATGAAGTGAAATGTCTTATCTTTGATAAAACAACCTTCTATCCTGAAGGAGGAGGCCAACCTTCTGATATCGGTGAAGTTTCCATCGATGGAAATGTCTTTAAAATACGTTATGCTGAAAAGATTGACAATGTCGTACTGCATCATGTAGAGGGTGATATCTCAGATGATGTTGTTGGTAAAAAAGCTGCCGGTAAAATAGACTGGACAAGAAGAATAACGCTTGCACGCCACCACACAGGAACTCACCTGGTAATTGCCGCAGCAAGAAAAGTACTGGGTCAGCACATCTGGCAGGCAGGATCTCAAAACGGTCTTGAAAGAGCACGTATTGATCTCTCACATTACAAACGTATATCACACGAAGAGCTCAATGAAATCGAAAAGCTTGCAAACGAATACGTTATGGAAAACATTGACCTGGACATCCAGTTCCACACAAGAGATGAAGCTCAGGAATTATACGGATTCGTACTTTATCAGGGAGGTATCGTACCTGGTAAAATGATTCGTGTAGTTAAAATCCCTGGAGTGGACGTTCAGGCCTGTGCAGGTACACATGTATTGAGAACCGGTGTGGTCGGTCCGATTAAAATCAATAAAACCGAAAGGGTTCAGGACGGTGTTGAAAGGATAGACTTCTCAGCAGGTCTTGCAGCAATCGATTCCATGCAGCATGACAGTGAACTCCTGCGTGAAAGTTCAGCAGTTTTCAAAGTTGAAAACAATCAGCTTCCAAAAACATGTGACAGATTCTTCTCAGAATGGAAAGCACAGAAAAATGAAATTGACCGTCTCAAATCAGAAATTGCAAGTCTTAAAAGTAATTCATTAGCTGACGAGTTTGAAGAAATCAACGGCCTTAAAGTGGTTTCCCAAATGATTGAAGCAGACTTCAAGGAACTTCAGAAAATGGCTACAGACTTTACCGACAACGGAAAGGCTGACGTTGTTATCATGGGAAACGGTGACGGTAAAATCATAGGAACCGCTTCACAGAATGCAATTGACAGTGGAATTAAAATCAATGAAATAATCAAAACTGCAGCAGGCGTACTGGGCGGTGGCGGCGGTGGTCGTTTAACACTTGCGCAGGGTGCAGGTAAAAATGCAGATAAGATGGATGAAGCTATCCGGACTGCTGTAGATTTAATAAAAAAATAGTATAATAGAAAATTACTTTTCTCTTATTTAATATGTTGCATACCATACTGTGGCTTTAACTGGTTTGTATCCTTTAATCAATTTGTAATGAGGATACATCTGGCCATATATGGAGTGTGCTTTTGTTTTAACGGTTTTTGAAATTATCTTACCAGTTTTTTTGTTTTTAAAGAAGAATTTTGTTTTCATGATGAATATTTTTGTAGGAGCGCCTTGAGGGTTTTTAGCATTATATTCATCAACATAAACTCCTTTGGGATATTCTGAATTTTTGGTTATGTGGAATACATCAATATAACCGTTTTTAATTTTTTTACGGGTATTCACTTTTAAGGTAACCTTTTTCTGGGATTTGCTGAAAATACCAATGTAACCGTTCTCTTTAATGGTGTATCTTTCATCATTTGAAGATACTGACACTTTATAAAGTCCTGTTTTTAGATTCTTAATGTTTAAAACTTTAGCTTCTCCTTTTGAGTTAGTTTTTACATTATATGTTTTTGTTTTACCGTTGATTTTAACTTTTACAGTAATTTTAACATTTTTGTAGTAATTAAGCTTGTTTGTTTTCTCATTATACTTAAACAGTTTTACCGTGAAGTATTTGTTGGATTTCTGAATAAATGCATTGGAACAAAATGCATTGATAGTCTTTTTGCTGATTTTTGTTGTTGTATTTGTTTGTGTACTGTTGCTTTGGCTGCTTGAGTTTGTATTTTCACTAACTGCGGTGCTGTTTGAAGATTGATTCACGTCCTCTATCTCTCCGCTGCTTTCATTTGCACTGACTTGATCTGCATTGTCTGGAATTAATAGTGGGGATTCATCATCGATACTCAGAGTTGCATTGTCCTGAGTTGCAGATACACAACTGATGCATATCACAGCCACAGTTAAAATTGAAACTATGAAAAGAATATTTTTTAACTTCATTTTATCACCTCTTTATGTTCTATATGTCTTCTTTTTATATTCATTGTTATATTAATCTTTTGCAGCATAATCTGATTTTTGGCGAAATCTCTCTGGCTGTGCTAACATATCTGAAAAAGAGTAAATGAAAAAATTGAAAAAGCATTGCTTTAACATCAAGTTTTCTCAAGATTTGAAACTAAGGGACATTATCTGTGTGAGGGTTGGTAATGGTAAAATTAGGGATGAAGCTATCCATACTGCAGTGGATTTAATCAGATAAGAGAGAATTTTCTCTTATTTCTTATTTTTTTTCATAAATACAAATGTTATAACGACCATTGCAATTATTGAAATGATATTTGCAATCATTGATGGAAGTCTCAAACCTTCAGGAGCCTGCAGGATATATCCAAATGTAATTAGTGTACATATCATTGCAGGAATTAAAGTAATGAAGTAATGTTTTTCTTTTTTTATGAGGTATGCTGTTGCTGCGAAAAGCACTGCTATAGCAATAATCATTTGAGCCCATGCGGCATATCTCCAAACAAGATCGAAGTCAACGAATAATAATGCAACTGAAGCAATAAAGAGAGGCAGAGCCAGTTTCAGCCTTGATGATATTTTTTCCTGATTCAGATGCAGTTCATCGGCAAGTGTAATTCTTGAACTTCTAAGTGCGGTATCTCCGGTAGTAATCGGACAGACCACAATACCGATAATTACTAAAACCAAACCAACATGACTGAGCAGTTTATCAGCCATTTCATAGACTGCAACTGCAGGTTCTGCTGCATATATTAAACCAAGCTGTGGCTGGCCGTGGAAAAATGCTAAAGCAACTGCTGCCCAGCAGAGCGCTGTTAAACCTTCCAGAACCATTGCACCGAAAAACACCGGTCTTGCATCCTTTTCTGTTTTCATGCATCTTGCAACAATCGGTGACTGTGATGCGTGAAAACCTGAAATAGCACCGCATGCTATTGTAACAAAGAGGAACGGGAAAATAGGTTTGTCAGTTAAGTACAGTCCCTGTGTAGTAATTTCAGGAATTGTATACCATGGATTTAAAATAACTGCTCCTGTTATTAAAATCACCATTATCAGGAACAATGCTCCTAAAATAGGATAAACTTTCCCGATAATCTTGTCGACAGGCAATACGGTAGCAATTAAAAAGTATGCGAATATTACAGCTATGCATAGGTATAACGGAATGTCAGTTAATTGAACAATCAGTGCTGCGGCACCTTTTGAAAAAACTGTCCCTACAAGAACCCCTGTTATGATGGTGATGAATGCGACAAATTTCTGAACTGTTGTTCCCAGATATTTGGATATGATAAATGGCATTGTTGAACCGTCATTTCTAAGGGACATGAATCCTGAGAAAAAATCATGAACGGCACCGATGAAAATTGTTCCGAGAGTAATCCATATAAATGCCGCAGGACCGAATAAAGCTCCCTGAATAACTCCAAAAATAGGTCCTGTACCGGCGATATTTAAAAAATGCACTAAAAACTCTTTCATTCGAGACATTGGAATATAATCAACGCCGTCTTCCAGTCTCTGTACTGGTGTAGGTATTGTTTCATCAACTCCTGCAACCTTTTCTATAACTTTTCCATATATGAAATACGATGCAATCAGAACTATGAAACAAATTAAAAATGTATACATTATTCAATATTTTGTATGGGGTGTTATTTAAATTTTAATTTTGTGGAAGTGTTTAGTATGAACTTTGCATGATTACTTTTATTAATCATTAAGATTAAAGTTATACTTGCTGTTATATTTAAAAACTAGTATTGAAGGGATTGCTATTTTTTCAGCGTGCACTAGAAAGAGATGTTATTATGAATTATGATTTGATTATTGCCAGATATGGTGAAATTGGACTTAAAAGTCCTAAGATAAGGTCACGTTTTGAAAGAAAGCTAGTTAAAAATATTGAAGCTACTTTTGAATGCGATGTAGAACGAAACCAGGGAAGAATTTATATTCATCCACAGGACTTTGATGACGGAATTGAAAAACTCAACAGGGTTTTCGGTGTCGTTTCATATTCTCCTGCAACTTCAACTAAAACAACCTATGAGCAAATTGATGAGACATTAACTGCTTATGTTAAAGAGTTAGTTTCAGAAGGTTTAATAGATGAAAACACCAAATTTGCAATCAAATGTCGTCGTGTTGGAACTCATGACTTTACTTCTCAGGAAATGGCTGCCCACTGCGGTGGTGTTGTAAGAAAAGTTGTATTGGCACCGGTCGATTTGACAAATCCTGATTTGACTATTTTTGTTGAAGTAAGGGAAGATGATACGTATATTTTCCATGAAAAAATCAAAGGGCCTGGAGGACTTCCGTTAGGAACACAGGGCAAAGTTGTTGTGCTTTTATCAAGCGGTATAGATTCTCCTGTTGCAGCATATATGATGATGAAAAGAGGATGTGAAGTGGTGGCGCTTCACTGCAACAATGATCCTTTTTCCGGCCCGAAGGTTACAGAAAACTTCAATGCATTGGTAGACCAGCTCAATATCTACGCTCGGGGAGTTCCTATTCAAAAACGCATTGTTGACTATGGTGAATATCTCCAAACTGCCAAGGACAAGGCTCCTGAGAAAATGACCTGTGTTTTATGCAAATCCGGAATGTATCACATTGCAGAAAAGCTTGCCCTCAAATTGGGTGCTGATGCCATAGTTGACGGAAGCAGTGTCGGTCAGGTTGCATCACAAACACTTTCAAACATTTTGGCTACACGATACGGCGTTGAAATGCCAATATTGTCTCCGTTAATCGGATTGGATAAGGAAGAGATTACAGAAATTGCTAAAAAAATAGGCACATTTGAAATATCCAAAATCGATGACGGTGGATGCAGTGCGGTTCCTAAATATCCTGAAACCCGTGCAGACTTGGATCGTGTTAAAAAAGCATGTGAAGATATGAATCAAAAAGAAGCTATTGAAAAGGCTTTTGAAAATATTCGTAAAGTTTAAATGGGAATTTTCCCATTCTTTTTTTTAGATTTTTCACTAAATAGATATGAATTTTACTTTGCAGATGTCTAAAAAATGTTATAGTCTGTTATAATCATAAAAATAGTTAATGATTAATGTCTATATTGTAAGATTTCTCTCAATACTATCTCATAGACATTAATATTTCATTAATTCATTTTGAGGTTGTCCTCTGTGAGGATTTGCCTCTGTGTAATAATTGGTTTGATGGAATATTTAAAGCTTGTTGAAGCCATTTGACAAAATTGCAGTCATTTAACAATTTTTAAAGCTATTGATAAATTCTATACCTATTCTTTTTAAATCCTTTTTCATCATTCGTCAAATTATAAAAATAATGAAATATAATCTAGTATTAGGTAATTGCTGATGTTTAGTTTTCAAGGATTTTAAGTAATCCGACAGTACTAAAAAACAAAGAGGAGGATGATTTCATGATTAGTGATGAAGAAAAAGGAAAAATTAAAGAGGAAATTGTAACTAAAGTAAACTCTGTTTTAGAGAAAAACAACGAATCATTCAGAATGGATCAGGTAAATGTTTTGAACAAAAAGGATACTGTTAAATTCATGGGAAATTACAGGGTTTATGAGAGAAAAAATTACCACGCAGTATCTGGGGAAATCAATACATTCTTAAAACAATACGGTAATGTGGAGATAAAATCTAAAAAAATCAGGGACAGCGGTATGAAATTCACAGCTGTAAGTTTTAATTTTGAACTTTGAACTCTGTTGTTGATGTTTGAATCACATAGTATTCAAAATATTTTTGAGAAATTTTTTTATAACAGGCCTTATTTTTTTAGTTAAAGCTATTTTAATGACAATAATTAAATACTATTCCAATCAAAAATAATAAATGTCTAGTAAATAATAATTTACTAATTCGAGGTATTAAAATGAAAACTACTGTTAGTGTAATTAAAGCTGATATTGGAAGTGTGTCCGGACACTGTGTCGCACACCCAGAATTAATGGATATCTGTGATGAAGTTTTAAACGAAGCTTTAGAAACCGGTATCTTAAAAGATTACTATATCTCCCGTTGCGGAGACGATATTGACTTAATTATGACCCACGATAAAGGGGAAGAAAACGAAGAAGTACACAAAACTGCATACGATGCATTCATGAAAGCTACTGAAAGAGCACGTGAATTAAAATTATACGGTGCAGGTCAAGACTTATTATCTGATACTTTCTCAGGAAACATCAAAGGTATGGGTCCTGGTGTAGCAGAAATGGAATTCGAAGAAAGACCATCTGATCCTGTTTTAGTATTCTGCTGTGACAAAACTGAACCTGGTGCATTCAACTTACCAGTATTCAGAATGTTTGCAGACCCATTCAACACTGCAGGTCTTGTAATCGACCCATCTTTACACGATGGATTCAAATTTGAAGTATTCGATGTAATCGAACACAAAAAAGTTATCTTAAACTGTCCTGAAGAAATGTACGACTTACTCGCATTAATCGGTTCCACCGGAAGATACGTAATCAAAAGAGTATGGAAGAAAAACGGTGAAATCGCAGCTGCAATAAGTACTGAAAGATTAAACTTAATGGCTGGAGAATACGTTGGTAAAGA
>NZ_OMWA01000042.1 GCF_900314615.1 uncultured Methanobrevibacter sp.
ATACCCTGTTATTACAAAAAAATTCAACTCCTACACCTTAAAAGTGCAATTCATCTCCGGCTTAAAGAAGCCGGAGAATTCTTGCACAACAATGTTAAATTATATTTTCACCGCTAACTGAATTTTATTTTTGCATTCGGCATCGGTGTGGCCTTGATGATTTCTGCAATATGAAATTTGTCTTTAAAATGCATAATGTATCTTGCTTTTTTGAAATTAAGGATGTAGATGTAATCAGCACTCACAGTCAAATCACAGACTGTATCCGGACTGTTTGCAACGTAACCTATCTTTTCACCGTCCATATAGACTGCAATCGCATTGGGGTCGAATCTGTTTTCAGGCTCATTTTTAAGTACGAACTCTGTATGTTTTCTAAATTCTCTGTGGCTGTAGAATCCTGTTCCCGCAATTGTGATGAGGTTTTCCTTTCCGATATGGCGAAGGATGGAATATTCCTTTTTAAAGATAACTCTTTCAGTGATCTTTTCTTTAACTTTAATATAATGGTTTATATCTTCATCAGTTTCCATATTGGTGAGTATGTCAATTGCATTGCAGATAAGTTCAAGGGCTTTTTCACTCTTTAATCGTCTGCACAGCTCAATGCTCCAATCGAGAAGCATCCTTGATTTGTTTTCAGCATAAACCGGATGGTATTCGATTTTAATGGCGCTGTCATAACACTTCAAGGCCTCATCATAGCATTTCATGGCCTCAAGTATGATTGCCTTGATGTTGTAGTAGCTGGCTGAGGGACTTAGCCGGATTGCCTCTTCGATATATTCTATTGCGGTTCGGTAGTGTTTATCGGATGATTCGGCAAAGTAATTGCCTCGCAAGTAATAAGACCATGCCATGCTTTTAAAGACGATTGAATTGTATTCATCACTTTTTTTAAGTGTCTCATCTATGTATTCCTGAGAATAAGTGTGATAGTCATCATTTTTGAACATTTCGACATGTCTTCGGTAATCTGTTTTCACTGTTTTTAATGCCTTTTCATAGTATTTCATAGCTTCATCAAACCGGTTGAGACATTCAAGTGTTTTTCCTATATCCTGATAGGTTTTGATGTTGTCGATTGGTTCTGAGGGAAATATTTTGGATTTGTAGCATTCAAGAGCTTCTTCATAGAGTCCTGCCTTAAAGCACGCCTCCGCCTTAACGGATATTGAAGTGCGGGGGTATTTTTCAATCAGTTCATTGTAGCATTCAACGGCGCTCAGGTATTCTCCCTTTGCCATGTAGCTGCGTGCCTTTTTGCTTAGTCTGGTGTACTCTTTCGGAGGCTCGTATGTACTGTTTTCCTCTTCCTTTTCTTTTCTGTATCCGAATGTTGTACCGCAGCTGCAGACATTTGTTCCCGGAGATATGTACGCTCCGCAGTTAGGACATGTTCCCATCTAAATCAATCCTTACATGTTTTAACTATCAGTATTATGTTTGCAGTTTCTGCCTTTTAAAAATAATTGAAGGCTTTCTGATTGGTGCAGATTTTAAAGATTAAGGGAGTTTTTTAGCAATACGCTGAAGATAATTTTGTTCAAAAATCTTTGCTTAAATGGGTAAGATGTGAATATAATTTCAGATATTGCCGAAACAGGGATATGAAAAGTAAAAATAATATCTATTTTTTGAACATTGTTTTATGATAATGAGTATTTGTAAGATATTTTCCAATAAAATACAAACATTTATATATAATGCAGTATAAATTAAGTATATCTAAGAACAAAGTACCAAATTGTTTTTAGAAAAAACAGATTTTAAGGAGACCATTACCATGAATAGACTAAAACTTAGAAAACAGAAAAAACCTGATTTTGACGAACTTTGCGAAATGCTGGCTGATTTAAAGGATTTTTCAGATGAAAATCCTGATTTTTCAGATGTCCAATGGCGTGAAAACCTGGATATAATCCTAGATTTTCAGGATGAAGACGGAAGCTTCAAGCTTTTTGATTCATTTGATATTCCGGCTGACGCAAGAGTTGATTTTTGCTACACTCCGACATACATCTGCATAGCTGCTTTAATGAAGGCATACCTTTTGGATGCTGATGCTTTCAGCCTGAAAGAAAAATCAGCACTTCGTGAAAGCCTTAAGATGTCCTGTGCCAGAAAGCTGCGCGGACACGGATACGAAGCATTCAAAGGCCAGATTGAAGCACTCAATATTTTCATGAATGCAGGACTCAGAGAATTCTTGGACCTGCACTGGGAATTATGTCCTGAATTCAGCGAAATGTGTGAAAAAATCATCTCCGATTTCAGAGAGAGGGAATCTGAGGAAAAATTCAAAGGTTCCTGGGGCGAAAGCTATGAAAGCGAGATTAAACAGATCAACGAATACTTCTCCTCAAGAAAAGCCTTCGTCTACGGAACACTCATGAGCGGCCAGACCAATCACAGGTACCTTGAGGACAGTGAATGCATTGGAAAAACAGCAATTGAAGGCTATGATATGTACAGCGCCGGATGGTATCCTGCAATCATCGCCGGAGACGGTCTTATTGTCGGTGAGCTCTACTGCGTACCTCTTGAAGACATGCCAGCCATTGACAGGCTTGAAGGTGAAGGAAGCCTTTACGCTAAAAAATGCGAAATCGTAACTGATGCACAGCTAAATAAAACCCTTGCATTTGTCTACGTTTACCTTGAGGACGTTTCTGAGCTTGAGAAAATCTCTGCATGGGATGAGGAATACCTGTGGTATGTATCCTACGGAAGCAACATGCTGTATGACAGATTCATGTGCTATATCAAAGGAGGATCTTTTGAAAAAAGCAGATACCACCCGCCATGTGAAGATACAGCACCTCCTGTAGCCGTCAGAGACATTGAACTTCCTTACGGGATGTATTTTGGAAACACTTCAGGCTCATGGCACGGCTCCGGCGTTTCATTTCTCGACGTTACATGTAAAGGCAGAGCCCTTGGAGTGGCATATCTCATAACCAAAAAGCAGTTTGAACATGTATGCCGCAGAGAAAACGACGGACGCAAACCAAATCCTGACTATGGCTGGTATGAGGATATCACAATCCTGGGCGAAATGGACGGCTTTGAGATGAAAACCGTTACAAATAAGGATTTGCGCCCTTACAATTTGCCTTCTTTAGAATATCTTGAAACCTTAAAAAGAGGAATCAGACAGAACTGGCCTGAAATGTCAGAATCAGAAATTGAGGAATATCTTGAAGGCTGCATTAGAAGACCTTAAATTAAATGTGACATATATACTAGATTAAGAGATGAATCATGAAAACATGATTATTGGGGTATGGTGATAATTATGGGAGTCTGTCCGAACTGCGGAAGCTGGGTTGATGAAGGTGACGTGTGCGGATGCTGCGGAGGAAGCGGAAGCTATTCTTATGAAGACGATGATGATGAAATTAGTTTCACAGAAATCCAATCAGAAAAGAGCCGATATTCCCGAAAGGCATGGGACCTCTATATGGATTTCAGGGATGAAGAAGCCCTTTACTATATAGATCTTGCACTGGATTTGGATATTGGGGATTCAGGTAACTGGAACAGAAAAGCCATTATATTAGAAAGTCTTAAAAGATACTCTGAATCTCTGCAGTGCTATGATGCATCACTTAAAAGGCGCAGGAGTGCCACTGTCATGGAAAATAAGGCCAGAATGCTTTATGCCTGGGCCTGTGATTTACTTGAAGAGTCAAAGGAATTGCCTGACGGACGTTACCTCTTGTATAAAGCCCGAAAAAAGATTTCCCAGTCAATGGATTCCCTTTCACCTGATACTTCAGAAGATTTAAACAAATATGTCAGATTAAGGGATTCAATTGATTTTTATATAGAGTATGAAAATAAATTTCACTCAAAACTTGAAATACTCAAAAAATATGACAAATCTGAGCTTTTCACACTCACAGGAAAACGATTCTATAAAAACGGTGCTGTCTTAACTGAAGGGATGAATTTAAAGCTTTTAAAGGAAAAGGGCAACGAATTTGACAGTGACGCCATTGCAGTATATGCTGAGGGTGAAAAAATCGGTTATGTGGCCAACAATAACTATACATGCTATGAGCTGACATCACAGGCATCTGAACTTAAGGATAAAATCCCTGATATCTGTGAAGCAGAGTATCTCTTTTATATTGACCGTTACGCTGAAATACAGTATCATATAGCAAGAATAATTAAGGAGGATTAATATGTACGACCCGTATGAAGAAGAGGATTACGAATCAAGAATTGACAACGGAGAAGCAATATGTCTCAACTGCACTTACTGGAGCGTGAGCCCCTACGGTGCATCCTACGGTATGGTATGCCGCAGAGGATATCCAACAGAAGGTCCGGGCGATTCATGCTTTGAATTTTCCCAGTCACGCCATTATGCAAGTTATGGTAATGAAGGTCAGTTCCAGTTTGATGAGACTGCCCAGAGCACAGCCCGCAAACTCTATTACTGGAAAAACAGCAGATAATTATTTGTTTTTTATGAGCTCTTTGAGCTCACTTATTTCTTCATGGAGTTTTTTATTTTCCTTTCTTATTTCTTCAAGTTCGCTTTCAATCCTTTGTGATTTTTCATCCACGCTTTTTTTAACCTCATCAATTCCGTCATCCCCGCCTTCAAGCATGTTGTCTGTTAAGTATGATGATATGGATGCGGTAATTGTTGAGAATATGACTATACCTATTAAAATCAGTATCATTGTCAGTATCTTCTCGTTATATGTCTGGGGAGTGATGTCCCCGTATCCGACAGTGGTGAGTGTAACTATAACGAAATAGAAGTAATCGAAAGGCTCATATGTGGTTCCGAACACGTAAAATAGCGCAGTATATGATATAATGATGATAGCTATTGCGATTATGATTTTGTGAAATTCAGTCTTTTCAAAGAACTTTCCAACAGAACCCATTCTCGCAAAGCTGATTACTCTAATTAATCTTAAGAGTCTGAGATATCCGAAAACAGATCCCGGAAAATTAATCGGTACGAATAAATCGATTATAAAATCAAAAGGTATTGAAGCAATCAGAAGAAGGATGTTGTCCTTGTCAAGCAGAAACTCTTTTTTTGAGGGAGCTCTGTATAAACAAAAAAAGTATTCGCCTAAAAGGATTATGCACACAATAAGATCAAAAAGTTCAATATGAGCCATTGTAGACGGCGAAACATTTAAAATGAGTGAAATGGTAATCAGTATAAAGTCCGCAATAATAATCAGAGGTAAAATTCGGTTATACCACATTTCTGTTTTTTCATTTTTAAACATTCTCATTTTCCAAAATCCTCTTTTAATTTTGCAAAAATATCTTGCTGATAATAGTTTATTTTTATTGATTATTAAAGATTTTTTTCGCCAAAGCATAAGTTCAGGATGACTCCTGCAATCGCTGCAAGAGACATTCCGGAAATTGAAACTGACAGATTTCCGTATGCAACTGACAGGGCTGCACCGCCCAGGCCTAAAACGAGCATGGCTCCTGTAACAACTACATTTCGGGTATTGTTAAAGTCAACCTGGTTCTGGATAAGTATTTTAATCCCGTTGACTGAAATGAAACCGTATAACAGCAGTGAAATTCCTCCTAAAACAGGCTGGGGGATTGCTGAGAAAAGTGCTGTCAGATGACCTGAAATGCAAAAAGGACTGCAATTACCGCAGCAAGGAAAATTACATAAGCAGAAGCGATGCCTGTCATTCCTATGACTGATGAGTTCTGGGAATATGTCGTGTTGGCCGGACCTCCTATTAATGCGGCAATTAATGTTGCAATGCCGTCACCCAAAAGTGTCTTTTGAAGTCCAGGATCTTCGATTAGGTCATGTCCTATTATTTCACTCAATACCTTGTGGTCTCCGATATGCTCCACAATTGAAACTACTGCAATCGGAATTATTGACAGTGTTGTTGCGAAATTCAAATCATAATTAATGAATGGCAGGTAAAATTTAGGAATTTCAACTGCATCAGCTGCAAGCACAGATGAAAAATCGACTAAACCTAATGCTGCAGAGGCAATATAACCTGCAAGTATGCCTATTAAAAATGGGATTATTTTTAAAATTCCCTTTGCCCGAATGGCAATCAGTGCAGTTGCCAGAAATGAGATTAACGCAACAATAATATGAGTCACCGGAACAACCTTTAAATCCAGGCCGATTTGTGAAACGGCAGTAGATGCAAGGGACAGGCCGATTATGATAATCATCGGGCCTACCACTACGGGAGGAAGCAGTCTGTTAATCCAGCCGGGTCCGGTCATCCGGATAACGATTGAAACAATGAGATATACAATCCCCACAACCATCAGGGATGTGAATATGCTTTCAACACCTCCGACAGCATAGCTTGCACCATGAGTGCTATAAAAACAAATGAGCTTCCAAGAAATACCGGACTTCTGTAACCTGTAACTGCCAGATAGATAAGAGTTCCTATCCCTTAGGTAATCAGTGCCATCGGAATTGACAGTACCTCTGCTCCTAAAGTGGTGTTTACTACGATAGGGACTAATATTGTGCCTCCAAACATGGCTAATACGTGCTGGAGTGACAGTAAAATCCAGTTTAAAAGCGGTGGTTTTTCCTTTACGTCCAGTTGCAGGTTATTTGTCTTTTCGCTCATGGTTTCATTTTTTAAGTTATTTTAAAATTTTGGTTATACAATTATTTGTTTTTAAAATGATTAATTTGTTTCTATCAATATTGTTCTAGTTTTTATGTAATAAATTTCATTATAACTTAAAAATAATATTGATTTGAACTTATTTTTTTATATTAATAACTAAAAATTGTTTTAAAGCTAAATAGAATGATTTAAATATTAATTTAACAAATATAACTCCATACAATTTGTTTAATTAATTAAAGGAGCTATAAAAAAATGAGTATTGAAACTACTAAAAACAGAGATATTTTTGTAAAATTCTGTTTCATGTATTTTTTGACCCACATTTTAAAGGTTCTCGGAATCGACGAGGAAATTGAAGAAATATTGCCTAGTGAAGAGATAACATTCAAAAAAATAGGCAAGCAAAAGGTCTTTGATAACTTCCTTGATTTTCAGGTATTGACAAAATCCGGTAAAATACTGATTTTTGAAGTGAAGAAAAATCCGTTAACTAAAAAAGATTTGAAGCAGGCTTATGAATATTATGACAGAATACATTGCAAACAAAAAGCAGAAGTTAAATTAATAATTATAGTATTGTCCAATAAAGGAAAAATAAGTGAATATACAAAAATGGATATAACATATCATCCAGAAATCATTAAAACGAAAAACATAAACAAACAAAAAGATTTAAGTATAATCCGTAACAAAATACACAACAATGAGAATTTAACTACTGCAGAATCTTCATTATTAATCGCATTACCATTATTTGAAATCAATGAAAGTGAAGAAGAAATCACAGAAGAAATCTGCATATCGATTAAAAACAAAAAACACTGCATTCCCAGTGCAATATTGGATGAAATAACACTGGCAATGTATTTAAACATAATAGAATATGTTGAAATTGAAAAACATGAAAATCTATTGGGGATGATTAACATCGCAGAAAAATATCAGGGATTAATTGCACAAATCAAAAATGAAGGATTTGAAGATGGGGAAAAGAAAGGTTTTGAAAATGGGGAAAAGAGTATTATTTCCAAATTATTACAGACATTCTCTATTGAAGTTGTAGCTGATTTGCTAAATAAGGACATACATGAAATCAATGAAATTATTAAAAAGTAGAAACTCCGCTTTCTACTTTTTTCTTAAAAACCTTATAATATTTTCAGTATTTCAAATTAAAAAGCACATAATTAATTTGACGTATTTCAAAAAATTAATAAAATTCATTGATAGTGAAATGGTTAACGGTATAATTCCTTTTATAAACTTGTG
>NZ_OMWA01000043.1:0-1000 GCF_900314615.1 uncultured Methanobrevibacter sp.
TGACGAATTAGGCAAATCCATTACTTTAAGCAAGATAAACGATGACTTCTGGGACTTTGTATTCAATAAGAGAATAAAGGACGACAGCCTCTCAAAAGCCGAGTTTGCATGGTACGAAGAGCGTAAAAGCAATAGGGGACTAATCAGAGACACTTTATTCGACATCCTTGCAACTAGAAATTACGACGAGATAGAAGGCAGCTGGGGAGATACCATCTACGAGCCTGTAGACTTCGCCAGCATAAACTGCAAGATTGTAAGCGCCCTTGGGTCCTTCGATAATCCTGCAACCTACACCATAGAAGACCTTGATATCATTGAAGGCCCTGATGTTGAAATATCCGAACTTGCATCACGCACACATACTTATGCCGGAGAAGTAGTGGACGGCGAGGAAGTTGTGGCCAGGGGACTTGTTGAAAAGGAATGGAGAATTTGAAAAGTACAGACTTCTTGTAGGCACTACTAGAGAATCCATTAATGAGTATATAAAACTAAGAGAAAGTCCAGTTGTGGACCGTACTATAAATCAATGATTTGTAATACTTTATCAAAAATTAGTATTACTTTTCTTTTTTATTTTTTATTAAATTTTTAAAAAAATCAGCATGTCATGATGACAGTACACTTATCTTATTTTTAATTTTCACTATTTTTAAAATAATGTTTGCTATTTGTAAACGTGTTTTATTCAGGTCTACAATTGATTTAAAGACTACTTCATGTCATGTTATAGTTTAGGCTTCTTTACGTATATATAGATAAAACCATTAATAAATCACAATAATCCATTAATTTTAAAATCAAAAAACAAAACTTAATCCTTTAATTTTAAAATTAAAAAATTAAAAAAAAGCATTTGCCAAAAAACTAATAAATTTAGAGGTTTATTATCTAAAAATCTATGAAGCTTAAAAAATTGGTATTTTTTGGCAAACACTCCATCATAAACAAAAATTTTTAACTATTCTTCTTCCTCTTTATCCTTCTGACGCTTATA
>NZ_OMWA01000043.1:1021-8843 GCF_900314615.1 uncultured Methanobrevibacter sp.
AGCAACAACAGCAAAGCAACAATACAGATGATACATAATTGGAGATAATCTGAAGACTTGCTAACTACATTGTCATGCTCATCAATCTCATAGGCATTCTTATCAACTTCTGACGGAGAGTTGGAAGCAGAACCTGCAGATGAAGAAGCAGCTGCAATGCTCAAACCGGAATCCCCAACAGAATAATAGGTAGAATTCAAATCACCATGAGTAGCATTTGACTTGCTAAAGCGACTATTCCTGCCATTGACATCTGAATCAAAATGGAATCCTCCACGGCCGGAACCATTGCCAAGGCCCCCAAAATGAGCATTTCCATCCTCACTCAGCCAGGACAAGCCAAATCCATTGCCTTTTGGACTTTGATAATTCTTCAGCCAATCAGGCAAATCATGCTGGGACATATGGCGAACAGGATTGGAACCATTGGTATTATACCTTACAACATTATTTGTACCTTGGCCTCCAATTGCCACAGCCTTGTCACCACCTTCGCCACGCCCAGTAACCAAAATGTTATACATGACATGTGTATCACTGGTAGTGGAATCCAATAAACCCTGATTCAAGCTGATTGCAATAGGTCCTGGAACTGTGACATTATTATACTTGATTTGATATTTATGATTGCCTTCAGTGCTCTGGGCATAACTTATGCCATAAATGCGATCACCATCATGATATCCGCCAACAGTATCCACTATTATTGTATTGTTAAGTATTCTGTCATCAGAGTCTTGCACCTCAATTCCTGCAACCAACGCATACATATGACTTCCAGCCTTGCCTGTAATATTGATGAAATTGCTTATGACATCAATCTGAGTCTTACCATAAGCATTTTGCGAATAGATTCCAATGTTCGGGCCATTGCTAATGCTTTTTAGGTAATTATAAGCGACCTTGATGTTATATGCAGGACCGGTAATCTGAATAGGATAAGCAGTCCCATGAAAACTGTAACCGCCATATGTAAAGACATCAATGTAATTGTTCACGACACAAACGTCATCAGATACATAGATATCCAAGGCATACAGGTAATTAGCCTGATTCTTGCGGGTGAAATAGTCCTCAACAAGAATGCTGTTGCCATCAAGTGTGGAATTTCTGCAGGCATAAACCAAAACAGAGGACAAAGTAGGGAAAAGATTATCCGCAAAAACTCCTCCATTGACTGCAGAATAAATGCTGTTATTTGCAAAGATGAGGTTGTCACAGCCTCCAATGGCAAAAGAGGAAACCTTATCCATGCTCACACCACCATAAATAAGCTGGCTCCAGTCAACCTGACGCAAAGGCAATGTTGCATTGATGCTATTGCCGCTTACAAAGGCATCATAGCAATAAGTCATAAGGACAGGATAATTAAATCCATCATTATATGCTTGGCCATAATAATTAACTGTATTGTTGATCAGGTTCAGTCCATAATTGTCATTGGCATAAATACCGATGCAAGTAGTATCAACGGGAGCAATATAGTTAATTGTATTGTTGAAAACTGTGATATTGTCCCATCCAACGTAAATGCCAGCATTATGATTCAAAGGAAAGGCTTGATTAAAATCAAAATTGAAATTAGCCAAAACAATATCACTGGCAGTTAAACTGAAAACAGTGTTAACGAAACGAGACTGATTAGAAACAAGACGAGTGTTGTTCTTATCAATAGTGAATACTCCCTTATCTTCAAAATTGCCTTCAAAGACGAGAATGGAACCTCCGAACTCATCCTTTAAAACACCAGAATCATCAAAATAATGAGTATAATTATCACAACTAACATAATATGTCAAATTGGCATTGGAAACCGGACTTTCCATCAAAACATCCATTTTAGAATTGAAATCACTACCCTCATTTTCTATAGATTTTTCAGAAGATGATTCTTTATTAGCAGTATTTGATTGATCTAATCCAAAATCAGAAGAAGAATAGGATTCAATGAGAGAATCAACTGAAGAAGGTAATTCATTGCGAGAATCATCAGCAGATACTTCAACTGAAACTTCTTCTATTGAATCACCAATACCAATATTATTTAAACTAGAATCAGAATATGCATCAGCAGCAGATGCAAAATTCATGCCTAAAATAATAATCAATATTGAAATAAGCAATAATGATTTATATTTAAATCTCATAAAAAATCCCACTTTCCAAAAAATACTTGATAAAATAAACAAACACCATATTGGTCCGTCCATTTTATTTATTCACCACAAAATAACTAACTTCAATAATGTAGTGAATAAATAAAATAAAAGAAAATAGGAAAAATGACCCATTTTCAAGAATCAATATCCCTATTTAATCTTAATTTTCACTGTTTTACTAATAGCTTTATACCATTTATCTCCCTTAAATACTATTTTTGACTTGTAGGTTCCTTTTTTAGACAATTTAGTAATCTTAAATGTGGCAACCCCTTTCTTGTTTGTAGTTGCAGTGTATGTCTTGCCTTTGACTTTTATAGTAAGTTTTTTGCCCTTTAAAACCCTGTTTTTGGAATCCTTTAAGGTTACAGAGAACTTTTTAGTCTTAACCTTAGCTTTGAATGTCTTCGCTTTGGCAATCAATTTTGAAACCCCTTTGGATACAGTGACTTTTGAACTAATTGAGGAAGACTTATAGTTATCATCACCTGCAAAGCTAATGCTTGCAGTGTAGGTTTTAGGAACAAGTGTTGCAACATTAAGGCTAACCTGACCTTTGCTGTCAGTGGTTAGGACCTTGGATATGGAGCCGACCTTAACAATAACCTTTTTATTTGCTAAAGCTTTATTGTTGGAATCCTTAAGTGTGACAACCAAGTTTTTAGCTATGTTATAGTTAGCTGTCACTTTAGGGGCAGTTAGAACTGTGCTAAGTTTAGACTTTTCAAATGTGAAGTTCTTAAAGACTTTGGATGGGGCATAGCCTTCATACTCATCTCCAGGATAAGTGATTTCAAAGCTGTAATTACCTAAAAGATTGCTTAGTATGATTTTCCCATTATTGTCTGTATATTCATAGGAAACCCTTCCGTTGGTTACAATTTCAACTTCATAGTCAACCAATGGATTGTTGGACTCATCAGTTAAACTGATGACTAAAGTGTTTGCATTTGCAACAAGACCCAGATTAGTCTTAATGACTGGTCGATCAGTGCTGTTAATGTAAAATGGGCCGACTAAAGGAACATCATAGCTGACTGGAAAATCATAGGTGCAATTGGAGATGATGCAATAAGGAGAGTTTCGAGCCTTAACGACTCCATTGATGTCACAGTTTGTGAATGTGGAATTATAGATATAAACCCCATCAATGCGACCATAATAATCTGTATTTCCACCATAGGAATCAACAATAGCATCACAGCTAACATTATCAAAAGTACAATTATTAAAAATAAATTTTGAACATTCAAAAGAAGTGATCATTGAAGTTGTTTCATATTCTTCTGTAGGGATGATAGTTCCCCAGGAAGTATGCACGTCATAAGAGTTAATGGTTGGGTCATAAGTGTAATTTAGAAATTTGCAATTTTCAAAAATTGCAGTGCAGATATCTGTTAATCCATCCCTATTAGGTTCAACATGCTGATGCTGACCAGAAACAAAAGATGTGTTGATAAAAGTGCAGTTAATAAAATTGAAGTCACGCCCATCCATGGAAATGCCATAAAATATTATTGTATCACTGAAACCAATATCATCATTTCCACTGGAATACCAAACTTGTCCACTTGATGGAACTTCAAAACTGACATTTATAAAAGTTAATGTTTGATTAAAATTTTTATAAGTTCCCATACTATCAAACCAACAGGAATTAATTACTGTTCCCTCTTGGCCAATAATATAATAGTTTGTATTATATGGTGAGCCTTCTGGAACTCCATAGTTTCCTTCAGACAAATGAATTGTACCACTGATGGCCACTTTGTCATATACAGTATAATCAAAGTTCTTGTATGCGGTTTCAGGACTTAAACCGTCTCCACTAAGTTCTTTACTACTATTAATATAAAAATCGGATGGCTTGTCATCTTCCTTTAAAATATTGCTTTCTAAGTTCAATAAACTGTTTTCATTTGAACATTCTATGTTTTCATCTATGCCGAAATCATCTTCATTAATGCTTGAATCATCAGTGATTGATTGTGTATCTAATATATCTTCAGAGGCATATGCAGATGATATGCATATGAATAAAATGATGAGCATTGAAAATAATAGGATGCTTTTATTTGTTTTCCCCATATTAATAATCTCCCCATATTGCATTATACTCTTTAAATAAACTTCATTCATAGATAATCAAAGAAATTTATTTATTATTCCAAATAGAATAGGATGTTGAATAATAAATAAATTCCTCTAATTTTTAGAAAAATAAAAAAATAATAGAGAAAAATTAATTTTTTCTCTATTTTTTAACGGTTACTTTTACCTTTTTGCTTAATGCTTTGTAGTATTTGCTTCCTGCAAACTTGACAGTAGCAGTGTATTTGCCTTTTTTGGTTAATTTAGTGATTTTAAAGGTTGCTTTACCTTTGCTGTTTGTGGTAGCTTTGTAGGTTTTTTTGCCTACTTTCAAGGTAAGTTTGACCTTTTTCATTACTTTACCTTTGTTGTTTTTAAGGGTAACTGTGTATTTTTTGGTTTTGACTTTAACCTTAAAGGTTTTTGCTTTTGCAGTGATCTTAGGTTTTGCTTTGCTTACAACTAATTTAGGGCTTACGCTGGAAGCAAGGTAAGCATCGTCACCTGCAAACTTAACAGTTGCAGTGTAGGTTTTTGGAACCAATGTAGCGACATTAAGGCTTACTTGACCTTTAGTATTAGTGGTCAAGGTTTTGCTGATAGTGCCAACCTTAACGGTTACTTTCTTGTTAGCAAGAGCTTTTCCATCCTTATCAGTAAGGGTAATGACTAAATTCTTTGCAACATTATAAACAGCACTTACCTTAGGAGCAGTGATCTTGGTTGCAACTTTAGCAGGAACTACAGGTTCTTCTGTGAAATTAAAGAACTTGGAGTCACTAATAGGTTTGAATGATTCGTTTCCTTCATAGTTTACTGCAATGGTAACTTCACCAGTTAAACCGGTAATGGTAGCTTTACCATCTTCACCAGTAGTGATGGTTTGCTCTTCACCACCATTAACTGTATATTTAACAGTAGCGCCAGCAATAGGAGCAGAACTGTTATCGGTTAAAGCAATTACAACAACACCTTTTTCAGAGGAACTAATGTCTACCACTGAATCAACAGCAGTTACTGGGAATTTACAATTATCAAAGTTTAAAGTGAAACTATTTTCGTTAAATTGAATATTTGAATCAATAATTTTATTTATTGCAATTTCTTCCTTATCGAATTCAAAAGTACAATCTTTAAAGCTGTAAATATTAACTATGTCACAATCAGTATCATAATATAAATTCCAATAATCATTTATATCATAACCATTAATGTATAATGCTTTTTTGAAAGTACAATTGGTGAATTCATAACTTCTAGAACCTAAAATAACATCACAATCAAAAATAATATTTTTATGAGAAATAGTATCTCTAATAGCTTCTTGATCCCATTCAGTAGTATCAATACCTCCTTTGAGATCTAAATTATAACCATCGGCACATCTGAATATTACATTATCCCCAGTACCTTCAACAGTGAAAATACCGAGTGCAAATAACTTAGCAACACCATCTAATTTATAGTATCCAAATCCATAATCCTCATCTACTTCCCAAATTAAGTTTGGTTTAATAGTTTTAGAATAAATTCCAGGTGAAACAAGAATATTTACAACTTGTGGTTCACTACCATAACCAGTTTTTGTCATTTTTGAAAACGCATCTTCAAAGGAATCATCATCAGAAACTTCTCTTTGAATATCATCACTTAATATATCATTACTAGAAGCCCCTAACAAACCTTTAGCCATGGCAATAGGATTTATAAATGAATTATAAGTATTACCTGAGCCTGAATAAATAGTTGATTGGGTGCTATTATAAAAGTGATTATTATTAAATGAATTTATAATTCCATTGATGTATACAGTATCTCCAGAACCAGTATGATTTATAAAGGTATTTCCATCAATAGCTAAATATGGCCTATCACTTGTACCATTAACAACTTTTTTATTAGCTGCAGAAATTGCTTGTCCATTAGTTGCACTATTTGATATGAAAGTGGAGTTATATACATTAAGGTAACCTCCGTTTAAAGTACCAATTGCCCCACCTTTTCCATTAGAGTTAAGATTATTGTTATATTTAAAAGTACAATTATTAATAATGATGTCAAATAAGGAACCATAGTTATAAGCCCCTATTGCTCCGCCTCCATTATTAGTAGAACAGTTGTTATCTTCAAAAATAGAATCATACACTCTTAATACACTATAAGTGAATAATGCTCCACCATTCCATCCTGCGACATTGTGATAAAAATAAGATTTATTTATCACAGTATTTGCATTACTATGGGTATGAATTGCTCCTGCCCACTGATATGCACTATTGTTATTAAAAGTAGAATTATATACTGTTAAAATTCCACAATTATTAATTGCCCCTGGCTCTGTAGAAGCATAATTATTTTCAAATGTAGAATCCTTAACATTTAAAGTGACACCAGTAGTAGAACCACTCATATAGTTAGTTACCGCACCAAATCCAGCAGTACAATTAGTAAAAGTACAGTTAGTCATATTCATAGTACCTAAATTGTTGTATACTACTGAATCATGATCAGTTCCTGCTGTGATGTTTATGAATGTGCAGTTTTCCAATTTGCTAGTTCCAGTGGTTTGCAATTGTATGAGCATTTGACAATTGATGTTTTGGAACTTGACATTTCTAAATGTGATCTGCAATGCATTGTTGTAAGTACTTTTAAACGGAATTCTGTTGGCTGCGTTTCCAGTAATGTAACTGTTAGCATTACCTACTACTATTGCATTGTTTTTAAATTGGATATCGCCAGTACTGATAGATATTGGTCCATTTAAGTTGATTGTGTAATCAGTACCAGTTGTTTCCGCATAAGTTTTCAAATCTGACCATGTTGATACTGTTTGAGTACCAGATGCTCTTATGTTTTCTTCTTCATCGTTTGTTTCTATGGATGCATCAGATTGATCAACCCCAGAGTCTGTATCAGCAGCTTCCAAGGAACTTGATTCATCTGACTGCAAGTCTGCATCAACATCTTCATCTGCAATGATTACATCATCAATAGCATCATTCACAACATCTGTTGAGATGTCTTCTGCTGCACTTGCAGCTCCCATAAGACAACAAAGAAGAACTAAAAATATCGCAACATATTTAAATTTCATAAGTTTAGTCACCTCGTTTTATAATAAATAAACTCCTTTTTTTAAAAAGGAGAGAAAGAAAAATATAAAATCCAATCTTTTACATAAGGCATGAAAAATTATATGTTTCCATGAAAGAACCATAAAATCAATGCCATAAAAAATTGAATTTAAATGAAATTTTATAAAATAAATCAGAATAGTATTGATAAAACAATCATTTTATCAAACTAGATTTACTACTCATAAAATATATTTTATATAATAAAATATAGTCCTACAAATATATAAGTTTAATTAATTTAACTTTTCATAGAATTCACTACCACTCCTAGTAACCAATATAAAATAGCACAATATACAAAAAAGAATAAAAGAATTATGGTTCTTTTCATGGAAACCTATAATTTTTTCATGCATTATGTGAAAGATTGAATTTTATATTTAGCTTTCTCTCCTTTTTTTAAAAAAAGGAGTTTATTTATTATAAAAGAGG
>NZ_OMWA01000044.1 GCF_900314615.1 uncultured Methanobrevibacter sp.
TATAGATTATCTTGCAGAAAAAGCAAACATAGGAAAAAGCAGCGTAACCAAATCTGTGAAGATACTTGAAAAGAAAGGATTTCTGACAAAAGAAATTGATCCCGAAGACAATCGTAGGAAAATCGTTAAAATCACAAAAAAAGGAAAAGAAATACAAAAGGCAGCTCTTCAAATCAATAATGAAATAGAAGAATCAATAATCTCTAAAATAGGTGAAAATGAAATTAAAACCTTAAAAGAACAGTTAATCACATTAGACGAATTAATTAAAAATTAAAAAACAGTAAATAACTTTTTGAAATTTAAATAAGGTTTTGTTTCAAATTGTGTATATTTTAATAATAGTTTGAATATACCTATTAAATATGTCAGAACTAACTATTGAAGTTTTAAAAGAAATTGTTGAAAAATTACCTAATGATTTTATAGTTGAATTTAAAGATAGAAACGGTTCTACTGTTACTGTATCAGATGATTAACGTTAAGATATCTGAAAAAAAATTAGTATTGAAAACCTACTAAAATATTTGTTAATTTTATTATAAAAAAGAAAAAATAGTTAACATTAACGTTAACTACTATACAAATCTGTGAATATCCAGGATGGATCATAAGCTATTAAGTATCCGTCTTCACACCAAAGTAATCTAACATTACCTGAAGTTGTATCAGCTACTGCAGCTGGGTCTCTGTTAATCCAGTTTCCTGAAGTATGTTTTTTATGTCTTAATCTTAATCTGATATGGCCGGTTCCTGAAACTCTGCATTTTACATGGACAAACTGCACATCATAGCCTAAAGATTTAGCTATTCTATAATACACTTGCCCCCAGTCTACACAATTGGAACCTTTACCTGCTTTAGCATCATTTATTGTTTTCTTGTCGGTTTTTTGAGAATCAAAGTATTTGCTATACAATTCTTTCTTTGCTATAATAGCTAAAGCTTCATCTATTGTGTTTCCTTTATAATTAAATGTTTTAATGAATAGTTTCATTGTGGAATCATTATAATCCGGAAGTTTTGACATTCTATATACAATAGCTGGAAGTCTTCCATTTGCTCTGATGTATGCTTCTGTCCTTATGGCCATGTCCACATATTCAGCTTTATCTATTTGTTCCCCATTCTTTAAGGTTACATAATTTGGAAGGAAATTTAAAGAGGTATTGTCTTTAATTAAGGCCATTGTATACATTGACACTAGCTTATCGTTTCCTAATTTCTTTGCTTTCTTTTCTATGTCTTTACAATTACCTTTTAATGTTAATATCTGGTAATGGTCACGTTTTTTATACTTCTTTTTGTTTTGGAGTAGCCAGTATGCTATGGAATTCATAGCTTGGCAAAAACTTGTCCAGCTAATATTGTCTTCTGTCATATACTATAATTTGTATTATCCTATTTATTATATTTTTTATATAAAAAAATATTATATCCATGAAAAATAATTTATTCAATAAAAACATACTACAAGTTAAAGGTGTATTTCACATGAACATGAGAAAAGCAACAGCAGATGACGCCCCAGAAATTGTTAACATAATGGATTACTACATGAAAAACACCGCAGTCCACTTTTCATATAAAGCACCCGAAATAGATGATTTCAGACAGGAAATGATATATATAACTGAAAAATTCCCCTTTTTCGTGCTCGAAGATAAAAGCTCCATCAAAGGCTTTGCCTATGCCAAGCCCTTTTCAGATGTGCCTGCCTATGACTGGTCCTGTGAGCTTACAATATATATCAAAGAGGATTTCAAACGAAAAGGCCTTGGACGAAAACTCTACCTTGCAGTTGAAGATGCAGTGAAGATGATGGGAATAAAAAACATGTACGCATACATCGCATACACAGAAAGGGAAGATGAGCATCTGGACAATTCAAGCATGAGATTCCATGAAAAGATGGGTTTTGAAAGAGTTGCAAGATTCTCCAAATGCGGATACAAGTTCGACACATGGTATGACGTCATCTGGATGGAAAAAATCATCGCAGAACATGAAGACCATCCCAACAGAATAATGAGCTACAGAGACCTTGATGAAATGGCTGCAAGATAAATACTGCTTTTTTAAAACTGACATTAAACAGGCAGCTATTGATTTAATTGACTGTCCTTGACATTAACAGCAGAGGTTATTGATACCATACTGGTTTTTAAACCATGATATATATCAAACAGTTTCTAAAAATAAGTTTTAAACAGTTAATGTCGGATGTTTCTGTTATGGATCCATTCCCTATGTTTTCCGACAGCTACCCTTATGATGACTTCAATCAAATCAGTTTCATCCTCTTTTTTGAAGTAATAATAAGCTGGCCCTTCCAACATCTGCCTTAAATCATAGAATGGTCTTGGCTTGACTGCATCAGGATGCATCAGCCCATAATTTTTTAATAGCTTAACATTTTCTGTTTCATATTTCTCTAAATTAGATTTCTGGACTTTAGTAGCTACTGTCTTTTCTTTTTTGTCAAATATCTTAGCTACTTGAGAGCTATCAATCAATATGCTTGATTCAATTAATAATAATGTTATTTCTTTTCCTTTAACAGTTATTGTTACTGGATGTGAATTTTCAGTATCTAAGATTAATTTCATTTTATTACCTATTTTATTAGTTATATTATATAATATAGATAATAAGTTACATATATTTTTTCATGAAATCTTGACTCTTTCAAAAACTTTGTTGATTTTAAAAATTCAATGTAGTTGACAGGATATCTTTTAAATTACTAGAAAACACAAAAATGAAATGTGTTTTAAAAATCATATTTTAAAAGTTTCATGTTTAATTTAAATCATATATCTTTTATGGGTGTGTATTAAATTTTAATTTAATACTTTTAATTATTTATAATTATATTGTTGATTTTTTGGAAACTGTAAAATTTTATATATTACTTAAAACATATAAGAACAATTGTTATAATATTTTTATAGGAGAACAAAAATATGGTAGAAAAAGGAACAAAAGTGTTAAAAGAAGGTTTTGCAAAAATGACAAAAGGTGGTGTTATTATGGATGTGGTGAATGCTGAACAGGCAATAATTGCAGAAGATGCTGGTGCAGTAGCAGTAATGGCGCTTGAAAAAGTGCCTGCAGACATTCGTGCAGCAGGAGGAGTTGCAAGAATGGCAGATCCTACAATAGTTGAGGAAGTAGTTGAAGCAGTTTCAATTCCGGTAATGGCAAAAGCTAGAATAGGGCATATTGCAGAAGCACAAATCCTTGAAACATTGGGTGTTGACATGATTGATGAAAGTGAAGTATTAACACCTGCTGATGAAGAATATCACATTAACAAAAAAGAATTCACAATACCATTTGTATGCGGAGCACGTAATCTTGGTGAAGCATTAAGAAGAATAGATGAAGGAGCATCAATGATACGTACCAAAGGAGAACCTGGAACCGGAAACATAGTTGAAGCAGTCAGACACATGAGAATGGTGATGGGTGAAATCAGAACAATTCAGGGAATGGAGGAAGAAGAGCTTTGGAAATATGCAAGAAATATTGAAGCACCAATAGAACTTGTAAAAGAAACTGCAGAACTTGGAAAATTACCTGTTGTAAACTTTGCTGCAGGAGGAATTGCCACCCCCGCTGATGCATCATTGATGATGCAATTAGGTTCTGATGGAATTTTTGTAGGATCAGGAATATTCAAGTCTAAAAATCCAGAAGCATTTGCAAAAGCTATTGTTGAAGCAACCGCAAATTATGATAAACCTGAGGTATTGGCTGATGTATCAAAAGGTTTAGGTGAAGCCATGAAAGGACTAGAAATGTCAACATTAAACAAATCCGATAGGATGCAGGATAGAGGAATCTGAAAATGGTTAAAATAGGAATTTTAAATTTACAGGGTGCAGTATCGGAGCACTATGACCTAACCAAAAAAGCTATTGAAAAATTAGGATTGGATATTGATGTTGAAACAGTAAGATACAGTGGTGATGTTAAAACATGTGATGGAATAATAATTTCGGGAGGTGAAAGTACAGTCATTGGCAAACTAATCAATGAAAGAGGTATTGACAAAGCAATTAAGGACAATGACATTCCGGTTTTTGGAACATGTGCTGGCATGATACTGTTAGGTAAAAAAACTGATTTCAACCAACCTTTACTTGGATTAATGGATATTAATGTTAAAAGAAATAATTATGGAAGACAAAAAGATTCATTTGAAGCTGAAATTGATATATTTAATGAGAAATTTCCAGGAGTTTTTATAAGAGCTCCTTCTCTTGAATCATATGATAAATCAAAAGAAAATATTAAAGTTTTATCCACATTCAATGGTAAAATAATAGCAATTCAACAGGAAAAGAATATTGCAATTTCATTTCACCCTGAATTAACAGAGAATACTTTAATACATGAATATTTCATTAAAAATATTTTATAAAAATGGGATATTTAATTTCCCACTTTTTTAAGCATGCTAATTAATTTAACCAAATACAAGCATTGGATTCTAAAATACAACTTAGAGTAAATTTTTTTATTTGTAATAATGAAAACTTTTACTCCAATTTCTTATTAAATTTAACTGTTTTTAAACAGGATTAAAAGTTCATAACTAACTTTAATCAAAAAATTTTAAATCAACAAAGTTTTTGAAAGAGTCTCATTATCACATTTTTATTATATTAATTATTATATTATTTATTACTTATTTTATATAAATCTTTATTATATTTCAGTACCGCTTTCACTAACAATTCTCTCACCGACAGGCTGCTCCTCTTCAAAGTTACTGAGATAATTCTTATAGATTTCATCACCTTCAGCTGAAAGCTCCATGACATATTTCACAACATCATCTCTTGAATAGCTGAAGTAAACATCATAAGTTTCTTTAATGCCCATTAAATCCATCTGCCTTTTTAACAATTCATTGCAGTGTTTTAAAACCCATTTCTGGTCATTTGCCACATTAACAATGAATCCAGTAATAGCTGAATCGTTAATGTACTCGGCCACATTCTGGTTAGACCTTTCATTACCTGCTTGAGACTGAGGAGTTACAAAAGTCCTTAAAATATTATTTCTAAAGATTTCAGTCTGCCTAGTATAGTCTGACTGGTAGTTGTTACCCCCCAAAATTTTAGATTCAATACCTGGAGGCACAATAGCTACATTACTTCCAGCAGTTGTACCATAATCAGCATAAAGATTTTCTTTAGCTGTGGATGAAAGCTCAGTAATGTAAGGCTGGCCGTTAGCGTCCATTGCAGGCTTTACTTCAATAATATTATCCTTATTAATTCTCTCTACCTGGTTTCTTTCAAGATTGCACTTGTGATAGATATCGTCCAGGCAATTCAATATAATGCTTTGAGCTTCAGAATAGATTTCATTATACATGAAGTTAATAACCTCATCCGGCTCGTATTGGACCGTTAATGTTCCCTCTTCAACACTAACGAAGTTATTGAACTCTTCAGGACTTCCATTAACAACATCCTTAGGCATTTCATGAAGATATAGCTGCACTTCATTATCATCATTAAACTCTTTCTTAAGGCCATAACCTGTGGCGCCGATTTCTAAAAATATAGGTTTAATGTATTTCCCAATATCCTTGTCCCATCGCTCTACAGGTTTAATAACACCCTCACCATCGACCATCCCTCCTTGCAGGATATTTTTAGCAACTTGGCTGATGTCAATCTTTCTCGCCCACAGGATCAAAGTCAATTTCTGTTCAGCTGAAAGCTTGTTGTCCTTGTCCACCAGAACCAGATTTACATTAGCTTTATCAATTCTATTTTTCAAAATACCTGAAGTATAACCGTCAAGCTTAACAGCATAACGTGCATTAGCTATAGTTTTATTAATCACTGGAGGAAGTGCATCAATCAAATCAAGACCAGTATTGATTCCATCAGTTCTAGGCTGCCTTTCATCCTCTCCCCAATAGCTACGCTTAGTATTATACTGTTCCACACGATTATTCAATAATCTAGTTTTAATATAATCAGTAAGTCCCATATCAACCATTTCCAAATAAGTGTTTCTATTGAATACACTTTTATTATTTTTTTTATTATATTATTTATATAAAATTAGTAATAAAATTAATGCATATGGAACAATGAAAAAATAAAATATTAATTTAAATTTTTAATTAATTAATAAATACAGTGACAGACGTAAACACCTATCCTTAATTCTTCATTATCTATTTTTTCTTCTGCCATATTTAATTCACCTTGTACAAGTCGTGAAAAATATCTAAT
>NZ_OMWA01000045.1 GCF_900314615.1 uncultured Methanobrevibacter sp.
ATTTAATTGCAGCCGTGGGTACTTACTTTGATAGTGAGGGAGTTGATTATGAATTTGATATTTATGTTAATGGAGTGTTAAAACACACACAAAATGGTGTAAGCCCATTTGCAGGTTATCATACCATCAAATTAACACAATATGTTCCAATTTCAGCAAATGATACTTTTAAAGTTGTTTTCAAAAATAGTTCTCTACCTTTCGAATGTACTTCAAGACATCATCATAAGGAAAACGTTTCATTTGGAAGTGTGGATGGTGTCAATTGGGAGGATCTTGCTAAAGATAATGTAACAGCAATATTGAAAGTCTACACTGTCGCTAAACCTGTAGTTCCATCAAAACCGGTTATCGCAGGCAATAAGGATGTTGTCATGCTTTACTCAGCTGGCACCTCTTATAAGGTTCGTGTAACTATCGACGGCAGGGCTGTAGTCGGTGAATACGTAACCTTCAAATTCAACGGTGCCACCAAAAAGGTTAAAACCGACAGCAAAGGTTATGCAACTTATAAAATACCTACTGTTAAACCAAAATCAAGTAAATACGCAATCACTGCAACATATAAAGATGTAACTGTTAAAAACACAAAACCTATAAGGTAAAAACCAGCAATAAAGGTGTTGCAATTTTCAAAATCAAAAAGAATGTGCTTAAAAAACTTAAAGTTGGTAAAAAATACTCCTATAAGGTTTCTTATGGTAAAGATGCTGTAAGCAAAAAAATAACCGTTAAAAAATAGGGATTATATTTTTCCCTATTTCTTTTTTTTAGTGTTTTCAGATAATCTCTATTTCCCTATGTTGATTTTATAGTAATACTTAATCGCAATATTGTTTGACTTTTGAATTATTGTATTTAATTGATAATTTCAATGAGGTTATCAAATTTAGATATTAAATTGCATATTCAGTATTTTCTACTTTTCATTGTGGATATTAAAGATAGTGATGTTGTAAAAGAAGTTTCAGAATTTAGTAATATTGATTCACAACAAATATTATTTTAATTTATCTTAATGGTGGAAGAATACCACGACTTCTGCAAGCCGTGGTAGTTCAACTAAATCAAGGAGACCTATGTTAGTGTTTGAGTAGATTATATTCCAGAGCTTCCCTCTTGAATATTGTCTTTTTCAATCTTTTTATTTAATAATAATTTATTAATCCAACCTGATGCCCAGTCAGCTAAATCATCATTTTCGAAAGGAGTTGGTAAAAACTTGTTTTTATTGTCAATCACTTTTCTAGCAAGATTTCGGTAAACTTCTGCTTGTTCAGAGTCAGGTGCTCCTTCAATTGTTGTCACACCATCTAATTCACAGCGTGTTACTGTAGGTGATCTTGGAACAAACTGAATTACATCACTATCAGTTTTGTCTGTAAAATCTTTAATCATATCTTCTTGGAGGGAGGATTTAATGGAATTTCCAATAACACCACCCAATAATGCACCGCCGTTGTTTGAATATTTTAATATTCCTTTGAATAAATTATTGACAGCATAAATGGCCATGTAATCAGATGAAGTTACAGTATATACCTGATCAGCAATTCCTTTACGAATAGGCATTGCAAATCCACCGCACACAACATCTCCTAAAACATCATAAATAATAATATCCGGGTCATATTCGTCAATGATGCCGTTTGTATTTAATAGTTCAATTGCTGCAATAATTCCTCTGCCTGCACATCCTACACCCGGTTCGGGACCTCCTGCTTCAATACAGTATATGCCATTATATCCCTCATGAACAAGTTCATCTAAATCACTTGATCTTTTTCTTACAGTATCCAATACTGTTGGAATGGATTTACCTTTTCTTAATGTGGTTGTCGAGTCGTTTTTAGGATCACAACCTATCTGCATTACACTATATCCCAAATCTGACAATGCTGCTGATAAATTTGAAGTTGTTGTTGACTTTCCGATACCACCTTTTCCATAAATTGCTATTTGTTTTGGCATAATATATCACCTCTATTTTTTTATAATGGTCCTACAAATGAACTTACAATATCTTCAACTAATGTTAATCCTCCGTCATATCCGGCATAATGTTTTACAAGAACAGATTTGTTATATATCGGATATGAAATTGGGATATGTAAAGCATTATAATCTTCTATTGATGTTGGAGATTCAATGGAACTTGAAAACAGGAATAAAAATGGTCTATCTTCAAGGTTTTTCCTGATTTTATATGTATCTGCTTCAAATACTACATCAGGTTCAACTACTGTATCTAAATTATTTTTAATCTCGTCCAATATTTCTTTTCTTACTTCAACAGGAGGATTATCAGTAATTTGGATGATATCCGGTAAGTATCCTAATTCATTTGCTAAAAATTTGGTAAATCCAATTGCATAGCTACTTTCAGCAGCGACTGCATAGAATGAATTTGGACGTACCAATATGATTGCATCACCAGGATATTCCATCAATCTATAGTTCCAGTCTTCTTTTTCATTGATAAATTCTTCAATAGTTTCGCTTGGAATGGATAATTTATCACCGATTACTCTCAGGAATTCTCCAGTTTGTTTTGCTCCTATAGGAACATTTGGAAACTTAATGAATGGAGTTCCATATTTTTCTTTTAATTTTTCAGCTGCTCGAACACCTAACCATGGATTTACAACAATATTGTATTCCGCTGAAGGAATTTTATTAATATGATCTAAACCATTTTTTTGAGAAAATATGATGTTAGTTTTGATACCTATTGACTCTAAAAGTGTTTTCATTGTTAATAAATCTCCTTTCCAGTAAACATGGTTATATGGAACAATTCCGAAAATATTTACAGTTTTTTCTTCAATATCTCCAGCTTCATCAGGTAATAATTGGTCAATTATTGCATCCCAAAATAAATTATACCCTTCCAATGAATTTGCTTTAAATCCCGGCGCATTAACATGAATTACGGCTGCTTTATCTCTGAATTCATCAACTATTGTGTCAACATCATCACCAATTAATGATGGAACACAACCTGATGTCACGACAAATAAATCATCATTTGCTATTTCAATTGTAGATTCTATTAAATTTCTAAGTTTTTCTTCACCACCTAAAATTACATGTTCTTCAACTAAACATGAACAAGGGGTACTTGTTCCTCCTTCATTTCCTCCTGCGGATTCTCCACCGGCATATAATGTTCCAAATAATTGGCCAACACCACATCCTGCACCGGAGTGTAATATTGGAATTCCTCCCCTTATGCCTAATGTAGTACCATAAACACCTGCTAAAGCACAACTGTATCGTGGTGCTTCAACTGAGTTTGTTTCAAAATTTTCAATATTAGTTAATATTCCAGTTTTATTTTTTAATGTGTTTTTACAAGTCAAACAAACACCTCCGGATTATTTTCCTTCATTTAAGTAGTATAATGGATTGTCCTGTTCATACCACCAATCTTTATAACTTTTTTCTGTTTTTTCTGCTAGAGTCTTGTGATAAGATTTATTTTTAAACGCATGTAACAAGAAGTTACCGAATGCTATTGCACCGGCATAACCTGATTGGGCACTGGTAGGTTCAGGATCACCTCTTAAAGAGTGAATTCTTGTTACATTGTTATCTCTTTCCCATGTACCTCCTTGGAATGGGCAGGTTAATGTTAAATCAGGATCTAGATTAGTTGTTACATTGGCTTGTTCTGCAGCTTGGAATGTATTGACCATTATTTGGAAATCTCCGTTATTTTCAATAATCTCTTCTAGTTCATCTATTAATAAATCATCAAAATCCTGAGCCATTGCCGCAGGTGTTGCTAAGCCTAATTCATCAAAGTAGGGCATTTGGGAAACTAATCTTCCTTGACCAAGTGAACCTAAAACTGTTGGTTTTTCTCCATTTTTCCTTAATTTGATAAATTCTCCTTTAATAGCGTCTAGTTTAGGAACCCATATTTTATGTTCCTCTTCGATAAGTTTTTCAACTTCATCTTCTTTTCCGGTATATTTAGCTATATTTCTTAACCATTCATCAGTATTGGAAATGCCTGTTGGGGAAGGATACAAGAAATATGGTACGCCATATTTTTGCTTTAATCCACGAGATAAATAATCTGTATATGTTGGACAGATTGGAGCTGTTACTGCTGCTTCTGACAATTGTTCAAAGTCAGAAACTGTTGCAAATTCAGGGATGAAGTTAACCCTAAGCCCTATTTTCCCGAGTAATCTTTTTATTTCAAGTCTATCTTGCCAGGTATATGATAGCATACTTGCAACATTAACAAGGTCTTCCTGTTTTTTTTCAGGTTCTTTAACAAGATATTTTAAGATTGCATGCCAAAATGCATCGTAACCGGTTTGTACTAATCTGCTTCTAATACCTTCACAATGAATTGGTACAATTTTAGCATTTACCTCATTTTGAACTTCATCTACGGTTCCCTCAATATCTTCACCAATGATTCCTGTAGTACAGGATGTTAAGATAAATATTGCTTGAGGGTTGTATCTTTCTTCTGCTTTTAAAATTGCGTCTCTAAGTTTTTCTGATGCTCCATATACTACATCATCTTGCTGTAAATTGGTTGTCATCCAGGCAGAATTATATTCGTTTGTTCTGCCTAATGATTCAGGAACTCCACGATATAATTCTCTGTAACCTAAAGAACCTGCAGAACATCCAACTGGAGCATTAAATATTGTTACTGCATCACGAATAGTAGTTACCCTATTTGAAAGATAAAAATTTAACACACAACCTCCTGACTGTTGGAATTTCCTATCAGGAATTTTAATGTTTCTTTGTTTTGCATCATTTAACAATTCAGATGCCTTACCATAATATACATTAGTACCATTAGCTCTTTGTTCTCGATTAGGACAGGTATCTTTGTTTAAATCAAGTATTCTTTTAATTTTGTTTCTTTTACATGATCCATTTCCATGTCTATTAACCATATTTTTCACCACACGACATTAATATAACAATTGTTATATAATATTGCAAAATAAACAATCTCATAAACAATTGTTCAAAGTATAATTAAACTCCTCATAATAGTTTAATTGAAAATTTTCCTTATTAATTAAAAATATTTTAATATTTGGCTGCAAAAATAATTATTATTTAATTAAAAGGATAACAAATCTTTATTTAAAATTGAAATTAACAATAGCATTCAAATTATAAAATATTACATACACATGAATAAAGGCATACACATGTGATAATATTTTTCTTCCATTGGTTTACATCTACACATAATTTCACCTTCTTTCATATTATTTAATTTTTTTATAACTATTGTTATAGAAATAGTCTGGTGTTTGATATTTTATTTTCATAGTATTTAAATGTTTCCATAAGAATTATGCATCTGTTAAAAAAGATTATTTTTAAATTATATGCTTGTTTAATCAGGGTATGTAAAAACTTAACATTTATATATTATTAAAATCAATAATTACAATTGTTATACTATATTATGACGGAGAAATTAACATGGTAGAAAAGGGAACAGATGTGTTAAAGGAAGGTTTCGCCAAAATGACAAAAGGCGGAGTCATTATGGACGTAGTGAATGCAGAACAGGCTTCAATTGCAGAAGATGCAGGGGCGGTGGCAGTAATGG
>NZ_OMWA01000046.1 GCF_900314615.1 uncultured Methanobrevibacter sp.
ATTTTTATTAATAATAAACATTTTCAAAGTGCGACTTTATGAAAAAACACATATTAATGAAATTCTAACTAAAACTCAAAATCAGTTGTAAGCTCCAAGATATCCGCACTTTGCATCAGAATATTAACCAATCTTTCATCCAAATCTGCATGGTTATCATGATAGTCAATTTCACCAAGTTCACTTCGGATTGTATAAGCCAAGCGTTCCTCATTCAAACTGAAAAATGCATTAATATTTTTCTTATTTCCTCGAGCATCAAGTCTGATCCATTTATCTAAATCTTTTAGATACACAGTGTTTAAAGCATGAATCATATAACCTTCACTTGCATCATCCGCTCTTGTAAGCAACTGATAACTGATGCCTGATGGAATCTGATTTGCTCTTAGAAGTGCTGCAAGAAGACAAGATTTTGTCCAGCAGATTCCAGTTTTATTTTCAAGCACCTCACTGGCAGTTCTTGAAACCACATCTGTTTTAATGTCCCATGAATGAGAAATTTCATCCCTAACAAAGATGTAACATCGTTTTATATAATCCAGATTATCTTCAGATTGATTCATCAATTCCCGAACCTTATCCTGAAAAAGAGGATTCATGTAATCAATGCTTGGCGTTTCCATCAAATATTCTTCCATGCACTTCTCACCCATATTATAATAGATTAAAAGTAAAATTAAATAAAAATATTGTTTTATTAATTTAAAAAACTTTGTAAAATGAATTTTGCCCGCATACTATACAAAATATAATGTACTTTTAGTTCTTACACCAATATTATTGCATCATACATATTAAAAGTTATTATATGAAAAGTAATTAAAAAAATTAAAAATAAAGAAAAATATTTTAAAATAATTTTTCAGGATTATTCAAATATTCTTCTAATTTTTCATAAAACAATTTAAAATGCCAACCAAAAATGAAAACAGGACTAGCAGTTAATGAAACAGGAATTTTATCATCAACCAGTTTCCCCCAACTAATCACCGGCATTATCTGATTTGGACTTGCAATAATATTAGTCATTGAATCAAAATCAATCCAAGGAATGCAAGATAAATTAGCAATTGGCTCTTCATCTCTTTTCATTGGCTCGACCAGATATTGATTATCTTCAATATTATCTTTCTTATTTTCAACATATTCATTCCATTGAAAAATATTTTCAAATTCACTTGCAGGTTCCATTTCAATTTCACGAATAGTATAATCATTCTGCATTATTGGCGATACGGCATTTATCTTTTCATATTCCATTATTAGGATTGATAGGATTCGTATTTAGTGCAATATTAGGCGGATTTTTAGTAATTGAATATATGTTAGAAAGAGATTAATCATCGAATAATAGTGCACTCGACTTTTTAAATATTATTTTCATCCAAATATGGATAATCTGATTATCTTTAGAGTTTACCTAAAAAAATAAAAAAAAGAAAATGGTCATTCCCTTTCTTTTTTAAGGGCTTCGACCATGTCAATGTTTTTGAGTTTGTTGGCAAGCAACAGATTAACAATTGCAGATACGACAATTGTTATTACAAAGCTTATTGCTATAGTGGTTAAGGAATAATTTGTCGGATAATACAGCTTGTCAGTATTGCTCCTGATGGATTCAAGAACATAATATCCTGTCGGAATTCCAATTAAAAAACCGACCAGAGATATTCCCAAATACTGTGTAATGAACAGTTTTCTCAAATCACTTAACGGGAATCCTAAAACTTTCAGTGTTGCCATATCCCTTTCCACCTCAGTGAAACCTAAAAGACCTAAACTGTACAATACAACAACCGCCAATAGGACTGCAAATATCACCAGAATTATAATGAGGAGATTTGCAGTTTGTGTGAGCTTATCCCAACTGTTTGTCAAGTCCTTATGATTGTTGACACTTCCAACACCATCTAATTTATCAGTAACCTTTTCCTTTGTAACAATTTCTGTCGGTTTAAATGAAATATTGTTTTTTTCCGCAAAATCGGATGATATTGTAATTCCTTGAACTGAAGGATCACCATAAATGGCATCGACTGTGGAGTTTATCCAAGTTTCATTACCATATAAATGCCATTCTATCTTATCGCCAACGCTTAGACCAAATATTTCAGCAGTTTTTTGTGAAATGGAAACCCCATCGTTTGGCAATGTCATTTCATGCCTATCTTTATCGGTTGGGGTGATTAATCGGGTTTTATCATGAACCGTCAGCACTTGCGTCTTTTTAATATCATTGGCCTTGATTTGAATAGATTTTGTCATGACTGGAGATCCGTTTACATCGTCAATTATTGAATCTATTTGTGACTGTGAAACATTATCCTGGAGAACCAATTGTGTTTCATAGTGGTTGATGTCATCATATTTCCAGGTTTTCAAGTCATTGACCCCATCATGCATACCGAATGCTGAGATGAGAAGCACAGTACAACCAATGACCCCGAATAATGTAATGACCGCTCTTAATTTATTTCTGTTAATGTCTCTGATATTCCATCTAAAGTTAAATCCTAATTTGTTCCATATCCTTGTATTTTCAATGAATCCCATTTTGCTTATTTTAGGAGGCTTTGCCTTCAAAGTTGCTGACGGAGATTCACGAATAATGTTTGCAACTGCAAAGTATGAGCATAACAGTGAACCTAAAACGATTAAAAGAGCCACATAAATGAAACTCATATTGAATCCCGGATCCCAGCAAGGCAGGGTGTAATATGACTGCATAGTGTCAACAAAAATGTATGGTATCGTATTATGACCGATTATTATACCCAGTACGCTACCAATCAATGTCAGATAAAAACCATAGGATAAATAATGGATAAACAATGGCCTGTTTTCAAAACCTATTGCCTTTAAGGTTCCAATCTGTGTTCTTTGACGATTAACTATACGTGTCATTGTAGTTAATAGAATCAGAAGTGCAACAACAACGAAAATGATTGGAAACATGACTGCCAAAACGATGTGCTGTTTGATTTCGTCCTGTATTTGATTGTCACTGGCACTGTCTTCTCTAGACATAAATGATGCGCCTTTTATAATGTCATCATATCCCTTATCCTCAAGCATTTCACGTGTCTGATTATAATAGTCCTGATTGCTGACATTGGTTGTCATTAACAGCTTATTGTGAGGCATGTCCGGAGTTGGATATGCCTTATCTGACAGATATCCGAATCCCTGATATTTGAAATCTGAAATCAAACCGTTTTCCGGTTCCTCATAGACATAATCCGGAGAATATCCAAGTCCACGGATTGTCTTGTTTATTGTAATTCCATTGAAGTTTAGGGATATATTGTCCCCAACAGTCAAATTCTTCGCTTCAGCAAATCTTCCATCTAACCAAATGCCATCTTCATCACTGAAGTTAATGTTACTCCCTTCAACAGGATAATATTGGGAGATATTGTTTTTCTCTAAAAAATGCAGGGTTACTGCGGGCTCATCCTCCAAGTCGGCAATTGACTTTACAACAAACTGGGTTTCAATGCCCGTTGTCGAATTCATATCCTGAAAGTCCTTGACAACACTATCATTGAAATTGCTTCCGAGGGCATAGGCATCGGCCATGTTTGTTTCCTCATAATAATTATTGAGGTTATCCTGCAGGCCCTGAACTTCAGATCCTATTCCCGCAAACGCAAGCAAGGTGATAAAGGACATTAAAAATATTGCTATAAACTGCATTTTATTTTCCTTAATGTCCCTAAGCATCTTCTTGAATAACATAAAATCACCAGTTTATATCATCCACAGACTGAGGATTTTCATTTTCTTCAATGTATTCAACTTGACCGTTTTTGATATGGATGACCTTGTTTGCGACTTTTGCAAATTCAGCATTGTGTGTTACTATAATAACTGTTGTGTTTTCACGTTCACACAAGTCAATGAGCAATTCTATGATGATTTTTCCAGTGTTGGAATCCAGTGCTCCGGTAGGCTCATCACACAAAAGCATTTTTGGATTTTTGGCTATTGCCCTTGCAATTGATACCCTTTGCTGTTCTCCACCGGACAGCTCTGATGGGAATTTATTAACATGTTTAGATAGTCCAACCTTAGCCAGAATCTCTTTTCCATCAATGCCTTCATCAACTATATCATTTAATATCTCAATGTTTTCACATGCAGTTAAATTTGGAATCAAATTATAGAATTGGAATATGAAACCTATTTCCTTTGCTCTGTAGCGTGTGAGCTTTTTATCTGAAAAAGAGGTGATGTTTTCATTATCAATGATTATTTCACCACTTGTAGCCTTATCAAGACCACCTAAAAGATTGAGCAGGGTTGATTTCCCACTTCCAGAGGGTCCAAGAATAACTACAAGTTCCCCTTTATCTATTGTAAAATTGAGATTATTTGCTGCTTTAAGTATCTGATTTCCAGTCTGATACTCTTTGTAAACATTTTTAAGTTCTATTAATGTACTCATAACTAAAACCTATTAATTTATCAATATTATTAACTTAATTTATAATAGTATTTATTTTTTACATAAATTGAATAAACAAAATCTTCAAAATGAAAAATGAAATATAAATCTGACTTAATAATAAACCAATCAAATGCAATTTTATGAACAAAATCAAAATAATCAGTAAAATATTTCATGAAAAAATTAAAATAATATTTGATTAAACTTCAAAAATCAAAAAAAAGCCTTTTTAAAAAGGATTTTGCCCGTATACTATACAAAATATTTAGTACTTTTAGCTCTGACAATATAATTTTAGAACATGAAAATATAAAAAATATATCATTTTAATTAATGTATT
>NZ_OMWA01000047.1 GCF_900314615.1 uncultured Methanobrevibacter sp.
TTCGCCAGCTTCTCTACCAGCGATTTTAACACATACTCTACCTACTTCGATTGATGCCATTTATATCACCTTTAATGTTTGAATAATGATTTCTGATACATTTTCAGGATTGAAAGTATCAGTATTTATAATTAAATCATAGATATCCATATTAGAAATGTCTATATTATGGATTTCTAGGTATCTTAAGGCTTCACTTTTTTCACGAATAATTATTTCGTTTTTAGCTACATCCACAGTTTTATCTTCTCTTTCAGCTATTCGTTTAGATCGAACATCAAATGGAGTTACTAACCAAAGTCTTAAATCAGCATTATCAACAAAGAATGCTGATAACCTGCCCTCAATTATTAAGTTATCTGCTTCCTTAGCTTTTTGAGCTTGCCTTCTATCAATTTCTTTATCAATATCATCATTACCTTCGGCAAATTCACTAAATTCAAGAACACTCATACCTCTTTCTGCAGCCATTTCTCTGAAAACAAAACCTGCAGAGATATAAGGAATATTCAACTTCTCTGAAAGTAATTCAGCAGTAGTTGTTGTTCCGGTTCCAGCTAACCCACCGATAGTAATTATCATTATTTTCTAGCCTCGTTTTTGAAATGTTTACGAGCACAGCTTGAACATAAGTACCCACCGAAAGGACGGTTAGGTCTTTTAGCTGTTTTGGATAATTTTCCAATTTCATATGGACGTCCACGTGGAACTCCATGTAACACTTTACCACATTCAGCACAAACATGCTTAGATGGTTTTTTCTTTTTGTATCTTAAAACATTTTCTCCACCAGGAGTGTTTTTTTGAACTCTTTTATATGATCTTGATCTAAACCTATTTGCAGGCATTTAATCACCTATAAATTTTAATTAAATAAATATTTGATAATTGTGTAATAGCGCATTCTTAAAATAGAATGCTATAATATATCTTTCTTATCATTAATAAATGTATAGTTTAATGGCTAATTTAGAACCCTTGTTTAAATCCTAAGAATTTTCTTAATATCTGACTCATACCGAAAGTACAAATCATATACCATAATAACCAACCGATACCGTATGGAATAGTAGCTTTACCACCATAGATAACACTACCGATAGCATGCCACAATGGAGTTAAAGTAACCCAATAGACAGTAGTTGGCAATATTACAACCAAATTATGAATTGCAGAAGATCTCATCCAGAAGAATATTAAAATAATCGGGACAAAAGTTACAATCATTGGTTTGAACTGATTGGACATCATTGCAGTTTGGTCTCCCATCATTTCGCCCTGTTTAGCTTGGAGTTCTGCAATCTTTTTGCCGTCCCCTTTCTTTTGAGCTTCTCTGAGTTCATTTTGGAAAGCTTTCATTTTAGCTTGCTGTTCATTTAATTCATCTTGATCAACTAAATATTTATTTGCAATAGTAGTAATCAATGATACTATAAATGCAATTATTAAAACTGTTAAAGCCGGATTTGCTGGATTTGGATCCATAGATAAAATTGGATCAAAAACAACATTCAATGCTTGAAAAATTGGGTCTGTGAAAGCCATTTTAAACAACCTCTATAAATTTAATACATCTACTAATTTAGCAACTGAAGAATCTAAATGATTATCAGGATTACGTAAGATTTTAACAGTAGCTCCTGTTAATGTAGCATACGCCATAGAAGTAGCTCTGTTCATTTCTTGATGTAATTGAATCTCTTTTGCTTTTTGAGTATCTCTGACACGAGTATCATCATTTAATCTTCTGAAAATGATTTCGTCCGGATCTGCTTCAATTAAGATAAATTGATCAGGTTTTAATTCTTCTAAAACCCAAATTGGAAGTCCTGGTAAGAAACCAGATGGAGTATTGATGGTACAGTGAGTATCTACAATAACATTATCTTTTTCGGATCTTTCTTTAATTTCTTTAGCTGCTTTAGCTTGAATTTCCTTTTGAATTTCTGCGGATAATTTTCTTAAAGCATCCCTATCTTGAACAATGTTTTCTTTGATAGCAATTTCAGTCATTATGTCACCGTAGTTTAAGTGAACATAATCTACTTTATCTAAAGCTTTACCAAGTAAAGTTGAACTTCCAGAACCTGGAATCCCTGTTAATACTACTAATTTCATTTTAAACCCTCACCTTTTTTAAAAGATAAAGCTTAGGAGAATTAATTATCTCCTAAGAATTTTCTAAGAAGTGGATTTGAGGACATAAGTTGTTCCTCTGCCATTTCTTCATAAAGTTTATGAACAATACCTACAGTAAGCAATACACCAGTACCTCCACCTAAAGCACCGGTTAAGTCTGCAAGGAAAGCAATAAGACCTACATATATACCACTTATAATGGTAAGTGCAGGAATATATTTTTTCAAAATTTTAAATAATTGACGTTTACTACTTCTGAAACCAGGTATCTGAATACCAGAATTATAAAGTTGTTCTGAAATCTTTTTAGCATTCAAACCACTGATTTCAACCCAAAGATATGAGAACAGCATACAACAGAGGATGAAAAATACTGCATATACTAACACATGAAGTGGTTCAGTAATAAACATTTCCAATTTAGGTGTTGATAATAACCATGCAATACCATCCACAGGTTTACCTTTATCGATGTGACCTAAAATAGGTACACCAATTTTTTGGAAAATATTTGCAAATAAAGTTACGTTTACAAGCAATGCACTAGTCAAAATAACTGGCATGTTACTGGAGTAAACAAATTTTAATGGATATTTACCAACAGATCCCCTAATTCTACCGTGACCTCTTACACTACCGTGAGAAATCGGAATTTCAACTCTCATTGATTCACCATAAAGAACAACTAAAAATACAATAATAGTTGCAATCAATGGTATTAAGACAGAGAAGTCATATACACCAGTTGTAGCTAATTGAATAAATTTAGGAATAATTCCTGCAAATAAACCGTCAGTACCTGAGAGAATACTGAATGTTCCTACAACAATAGCTTGACATACACCTGCTGCAATGAACAAACCAATTCCACTACCGAATCCCCATTTAGAAACAACTTCATCAAGATAAATAATAATTAATGCACCAATAACAAGTTGCAAAATTAATAATCCAGTGTAAGAACCATCAATTGGTATTACATTTCCAGTCAATACTAAAACAGAAGCTTCGAATATTGTGAATACAATTGATAATACTTTTTGAGTAGCCTGAAAATGAGACTTATCTTTATGAGAAGATAAATCTAAATCCAAAAGATTAGAACCTACTAATAACTGCAATACAATGGATGCAGTTACAATAGGACCAATCCCTAAAGTGAGAATTGAACCAAAACTACCTGCCATTACTGCTCTTAACTGAGCGAACTGATCTATAGATGCGGCAGATACCCCGTATAATGGAATTTGAGTTAAAAAGAAATATAATACTAAAACGATAGCGGTCCATTTGAGTTTTTCATTAAACTCTTCCCTATGAACTGGAGATTTTACCTCAGGAATGAATTTAAATATTGGCTCTAATACTTCTAGCGCGGACATTTTCTTCCTCAATAATAATTGAAGAAAGCTATAATTCTATAGCTTCCCCTCCTAATTCTTCAATCTTTTCAATTGCACCAGCGGAAAATTGATATGCTGAAATTTTGAAAGCTTTAGTAATATTACCTTTAGCTAAAACTTTGTCGTAACCTAATTCAGTCACATCAATAACAATAGCATCGCCTTCTTTGGATGCTTTGCCGCTTGCAATTAAATTATCTGCTTGTTCTTCTAAGTAACTTAAATTAACAGAATTTACTTTTTTAATCATTTTTTGAGGTCTTTTGAAACCATGTTTACCGAAGTGGTTAGGATCGTGGATTACAGTCCAGGTCCAGTGTTGTTTACCCATACCTGCTTT
>NZ_OMWA01000048.1 GCF_900314615.1 uncultured Methanobrevibacter sp.
ATTTCATACCTATTGGTCAAGGAAAATTCATAAATAAATATGAATGGAAATGCTTTGACGAAACAATAGGTATGGCCTAAGAATCTCCGGCTTCTACAAACCGGAGAGGTTCAATGGCCACATATGAGATTCACCTACGGGAAAGACATGGCGAAAATTACATCGTTTAGTGGAGATTTTTTCGACTGCAGATAATTAACCCTGGAGTGAACTAAAATTATATTTCCCGATTCAACCATTATTTTAATTGACTGGATTTTACTTTAACATGAGGGATATTAAAAATATTTTACATATGAAAATGGTGATATATATCAAATACTTTTAAAAAACAAATTTTGAATAGCCAAACGTTAATGTTAAAGCTTAAAAAAATTTAGTGAATCTCAAAGGTTACAGCCAGCATAATCCAATCAGCAAAGCTTTTAAAAAAAAATAAAAATAAGAAAGCATTAAATGAATAGTTTAAAGCTTTCTTTTGAGTTTTTTAATTTCATTGACAGGAAGGCCGGTGTTTTGAGAGATAAATTCCTCATCAAATCCGTTTTTAAGCAAATTTTTGGCAACTTCAACTTTTCCGTTGAAAATACCATCAGCCATACCATCAGCTTTTCCATCGAAATATATACTGTGAAATCCCTGTCCGTATTTTTCAATTATACGCTGAACTTCAGAGCTTTTAGTTTGTGTTTGTAACATTTCAATCATCTCTGACAACTCTTCATCTTTGAAAAATCGGTTTAACACCCTGATTTCACAAAGACAAATCTTTTTTTTGAAATCAATGTCTGGAATATTAGAATTACCAATTAAAAAACAGATTAGGCTCATCAATGATTTAATCGGTAAGTCAATATCCATATCAGGCAACAGGAGCAAGTCTATTGCATCAATATCAGACAATTTCTCATCTATGATTATTTTGTAGACAAGACTATTTAAAACTTTCCAGCCGTCTTTTTGCTTAATAAGGATATAAATTGCCCAGTTATAGATTAGAACAATTTAAAACAGTTATAACAATTTTACAAGTTTAAAACAATGTTTATAACATCTGACGTGATGTGAAAATATAATATAATGACCGTCTATGACTTGACCCGAAAAGACCTGGCAAAAAATACATTGTTTAGTGGAGATTTTTTCGACTGCAAATAATTTACCATAGAGTGAATTAAAATTATATTTCCCGATTCAACCATTATTTTAATTGACTGGATTTTACTTTAACATGAGAGATATTGAAAATATTTTACCAATGAAAACAGGGATATATATCAAATCCTTTTAAAAAACAAATTTTGAATAGCTAAACGTTAATGTTAAAGTTATTTAACCTGGTTTCAATATTGAAAATGTTAAGACTTTTTCATGTTTAGCTAAATGCCAGAAATTATCGCTGGCATGACCTAACAAATTAAAAACAGCAATACATTTGCTAAAAGCAGATTTCAAAAAACAATTATAGAAGATCAGCCAGATTCACCTATTGGAGTACTTAAAAAAGAAATTTCCAAAATTCTTAAGCCTCCAGGCGGACAAATCATTTAATCAAAGTTTCAAATAACCCAATACACAATATAGGGCATCTAAAAGTATTGGCCGAAGATGAGTGTATATTACGCTCACCGGACACTATTTAATATTTTTAACAACTTCGTCGCCTTTATCGGTAAGACGATAAAGTCTTCCTTTTCTGACTTCAGGATTAATGCATTCAACCAGTTCATGTGATTTCAATTCAGAAAGAACCTTTGAAATATGATTTTGCCTGATTTGTGAATCCTCAGCTATCTTTGAAGGGATTTTTACTTCCCCATCCAATGTTTTCATCACTTTTAATCTATAGCTTGATATCTTTACATATCCTATCTCTATTAACATTTCATCTGAAAGTTCCATATTATCACTTATGTAATACCATATAAATAAAGTATTTGTTTTAATGTTAATTAAAATGTACTAAAAAAAAAATTCCTAAAAACTGTCAGCAGAAAAAAGACATAACGAACGTTCATTCGGTTTGCAAACTATAAAGTTAAGGCCACTGAAAGGAAATCAGATTACCTCTTTAAATTTTCAGCAACCAGTTCTCCCTTTTCGGTCAGGCGATATAATCTGCCCTTTCTGACTTCAGGATTTACACATACAACAAGACCGTGGGATTTAAGTTCAGACAATACCTTAGAGACATGGTTTGTGTTGAGATCCACATCCTTTGCAATTCCTGTCGGTACGTTGTAACTTTCCCTTAGGGATTTCATAACTTTTGTTCTGTATGTTGAGATTTCCACAAAACTTATTTCTGTTAAAATTTCATCTGACAGTACCATAATGTAATATTAATATTTCATACATAATAAATGTATACCATTCAACTAAAATTCACATGAATTTTTTAATCATATACACAAAAATGATAATGGATTTCTAATCAATTAGACTTTCAATTGCGTCAAAAAGTTCACAATACTCATCAAAAATATCACGGATTTCATCATCACTGCGAGAAAATATAACTATCTGGAGCTGATTTTCGCTTTTAGAGATTTTTGCATAGTCACTGTCAGCTGATTTTTCAATCAGTGCCCTGATTTTTGAAAACTCATTTTCAGTGAGATTATATCTTCTGTGATGGTTCATCATGTCCATTGCATGTATGAGTCCGTTTTCAGGTCTGTCAATGCATGAGGACAGTTTGATTTTGCTAACCATATAATATGGCGCTTCAATCTTGTCACTGCGAAGAACAATTGAAATTTTAGACATCACATGCTCATCGCCTGAGTTTTCATTTACATATCTTAAAAACTCGAACTGTTTTAAATTGGCATCTCTGTTCATGAAATTCATGATAATATATTGCATTAGAAGAGATTTAACTTTATGCAAAATATCACCAAGAAACATGCTCACCGGCAAAACGCCAAATGTCACACCGGCGAGGGATGTTTCTTAAGGTAATCTAAATGAATATGATTCAGTTAAAAAAATAAGTGCAGAAATGTTAATTTCTGCTTTTAATCAGATTTATTTTCTTTTTAAGAGAACTACTGCACCACCGATAGCTGCAACAACAACCAATAACAGTAATGGATTACCGGTTGCTAAAAGGTTGTGAAGAGCACTTGTAATGTTGGTAGTGTTTGCAGTGTTGTTTGCAACAGCAGTGCCGTTAGTTACATTCTGTGTTGCGTTTTGGGAAGCAGTCTGGTTTGCAGCTGTAGCGTTTTCCAGTGTTTCATTGTACTGGCTTCCGGCCCATCCGCCTTCATCCTGATAGTTGCTTCCTGCATAACCTCCGTCTTCATACTGACTTCCTGCATAACCTCCTTCATCAACGTAGTTGCTTCCGGCATAACCGCTGTCCCCATACTGATTTCCTGCATCATCTGCATAGCCGATTGCGTCATAACCGCTGTCATAATCTGCTGCACATGCTGCACCTGCAGATGCAATTATACAAAATATTAAGTGATAATGTCATCAGGGATTCTGCAGTCAAAGTCACAAATATAACAGGAACTTCTTCAAATCAGACTCCAACAACAGTAAACATTATTGACGACACTCCAAAAGAAACAAACACAAGCGCTCAAAAACAGAATCCGTTAAGACCTGACATTGAAAAATACAGCAAATACTACCAGAAAAATCAGAACAGAAAAATGGGAGACGGAAAAACATTCTCCAAAATGGATCTTCTTTTAGAAATCCACAAACACTATTCATTTGAAGACACCTTGAACTACCTCGACCTGTAAGAGGTCGAGGATTCTTACTTCACGGGCTGGTACTTTCCCACGAAAGTAGGATTACCGTGCTATCCCCCCAGTTCCTGA
>NZ_OMWA01000049.1 GCF_900314615.1 uncultured Methanobrevibacter sp.
TTTCAATGAAACAATGTTCTCTAACCTTTTTTACAACATCATTATCTTTAACATCACCAATCAACAAAGGAGAATCAAGATTATGCAACTTTTGGTTCCGTTTAACTAGCTTCATGTTGCTGTTGGCATAACGCACTTCAAATTATCTACTACTTTTAGTGAAATTTGTTCGATACAATACGAACAAAAGATGATTAAAAAGTAAATGAATTATCTACTACTTTATAGTGACTTTTGTTTCCACATATAACGAACAAATATTACTTGTCAAATGCCTTACAAAAATTGGACATACAAACCATTAACATATATAAAAATCTTAACGGTTATGAAATACTCATCAATTTTTCATTTATCCTAAAATTTTTTTAATCTTATAATATAATAGATATAGAAAGTGTTTAAAAATAACTGATTTTGTAAAAACATTGTTTTGACAAGTTTCTACACATTTTGAACAATGCCTGCACTTTTCAATATCCATCAGAATATAATCATCAAATGTTTGAATCAGATTAAAATCACATGCCTTTGCACATTCCCCACAACCAATACAATACGATTACCTGCAGTGCTTTTAATTTAGTAGGATTAATCTTTTTAGATAGGTTAGCAGCATATCCTGATACAATAATGCTGGTTATTGTTAAAAATACGAATTGAAGCAAGTTGACATAACCTAATGAAAAATCAGGCAATCCTTGAACACCCCAACCTAAAACAATATAACATATTACCCCTGCAAGTGTGGTTGCGATGCTTAATGCTGAAGTTGTTCCGATAGTATTTGTTATAGGATATTTGAAGTATGCCACAAAAATCGGTATGATAAATGCCCCTCCTGCAGGACCTATCAATCCGCTTGCAAGACCACATGCAAATGCAACAGAGTAAAATAACCCTGCCTCAGTTTTAATATTATCTAAAGATGTGGGAGATTTTATTAAAACTAAAAATACTGTTGAAACTATACATATTACACCAAACAATATCTTTAAAACCGCAACATCAATGTACTGAGATATGATTGCGCCCAGAATAGCACCTACAAAACCTAAGGCCATCATTGGTTTTAGGTGTTGTTTCACTATTAGATTGTTTTGTTTATGCTTTCGGGTACTGTTTATCATGGTGACGCAAATAACAGCAAGCCCTGTTGCAAAAGTAATCGTCAGGGACGTTTTAGGACCACATCCCATAGATGTTAAAAGATAATATTGGATTGGAGTGATAACAATTCCACCGCCAATCCCCAAAAGACCTGCCATGAAACCTGCAAAGCAACCTCCAACCAACAGCAAAACAACATAAAATAGTAAATCCATTATTGCACCAAGCACTCTATTGAAATTTAAATCTTTAAATTTTTGCACAGATTTCTTTAATATCACTTTCGACTTCGTCGAGGTTAATTTCCTTTTGGGAGAGATTGCTTTGAGCAATCATGGAATTATATTCAAGTTCACCAACAACAGATATGTTATCATCCAGTTGTTCCAATACCAGGTCTCTGGTATTTTCATCAATTTTATTTAATATTACTACATAATCCTTGGATGCCTCTTTTGATAATTCCCCTATCTTATTTGCAAGCAAGATTGCATCGCCTGATGGATCAACTATTGAAATAAGCTTATCTGCAGATTCTATCACCCCTCTTCCAATGTGTTCTATTCCCGCTGAAGTGTCTACCAATATTACTTCATTGTCTTCCAAAACTATATGGTTTAGGAAGTCTCTTGTAAGATTTCCCATCGGGCAGGCGCATCCCTCATCAGGGTCATTGATTTTTCCGGATTCAATAAAACCAATATTGCCTTTCCAAGTCACATAATCATCAGGCAGATCGGATAATTTCATATTATCCAATATGTCTATAGAATCAGATGCAGCATCATCTTTTAAGTTGATTTTTTCGAGCACCATTCCTTTAATTCCTACTTTTAGAATCTCACCCATAATTTTATCTCTTCCACCATAATATTCCATTAAGGAAGTGTCTGCAACATCAACATTTAACATTTTGTTCAATCCAAGGTTTCCCTCATCCATATCGATTATTAAAACTTTATTGTCCTTTGATAATTCTTTTGCGATTAAGGATATGAATGTGCTTTTTCCACATCCTCCCCTTCCATTGATAAATATTTTTCCTTTCATTTTCTTCACACACTTTGATTTGTGTTTTAAATTATGAATAAACTACATTTAAAAGGTTTTGTAACAAAAAGGTAACAAAAATAATAAGTAACAGTGTGATATCGGCTTTAAAGTAATACTTTTTAAAAATATTTAAAGTAAAAGGTTTAAATTTAACAATAGGGAGAAAAATGACAATTAAAAGAAAATTTGATAAATTGCCCCCATACTGTCAGTTTGAAAAAAATCTGAATATAATCAAAAACAAATGGACAGTATACATTTTAAGGGACATGATTCTTGGGAAAAAATATTTCAGCGATTTCAAAGAGGACAAGCCTAAACTGTCCAATAAAATATTAACACAAAGACTTAAGGAACTGGAAGAAAACAACATCATCGAAAAAAACGTTGAAGATAATGAAACATCATATTACCTGACTGAAAAAGGTCACAGGCTTCAAAACATATTATATGAACTCGCCATTTTCAATCTTGAAGAAGAATATCATGGAGAGGAACTGGAAAAAATTAAAAAAGAATTTGAACAGTTAAAATATGGAAGAAACCAAAAATGAATAATATTGCTTATTTTTTACTTGCGATTCTAAATGAAAACTTCATTCCTGACTTTAATCAAATGATTTTAGATATTAAACGGCTAGATGAAAATAATATAATCAGATTAAAATAGTTTTTGTTGTGCATCAATATAGCTCGGTTCATTGACTTCCTTTACAACATCAGTCTCTTTTAACCCACAATCAGCAATGGTGAATCCGGATTATGCAACTTTTGGTTCCTTTTGACCATCTTCATGTTGCTGTTGGCATAACAATAATTGCTTGTCATCAATTGTTTATAAATAATTTCAGCATCTTACCCTCAACTTTTCCAATAATACTCAAGTAGTTACCTTTGCATCATTAGTTGGTTCAGGTTATGTCAGTGATTATAGTAGATGTTCAGGATTTGTATTTCCACCATCCCAGTTTCACCCAGTATAGATGAAAATATTTAATTATCATGATTTCTAAAAAAAGTAGTGTAGAGAGAACATAAGTATGACAACTTTCGCATGCCCTTTCATAT
>NZ_OMWA01000050.1 GCF_900314615.1 uncultured Methanobrevibacter sp.
GGTTCCAGCATTTATGAATATATTGCCGGTTCCTGCATCACTTGAAGCGATTTCAATAGCTTTTGCAATAGTTGCTACAGGAGATTCTTCACTACCATCATTTTCATCATTTCCATCTTTGGATACATAAACGTCATGAGGAGCAACTGGAGCATTCACTACAATAGCTATAGGTACATTTGCCGCACCTGATGCGATGTTTGCAGTGTCTTCACCAGCAGCTGCAGCAGTGTATGTAAAGCTTGCTTGGTTGTTTTCAGTGATTGCTTCAGCCTTATCTAAAGTTCCTGTAGTTGCAGTGGCTGTTACCTTAAGTTCAGGAATGGAATCTTCCAATTCGCTTACAGTAGTTCCGTCAGTGTAGTGTTTGAAGTCAACAGTTATAGGTACAGTATCGCCTATTTCAATGTTTCCTGCACTAGCAGGTTCCACATTCATGATAACCCAGTTGTCTACACTAGCATCTGCCATTGCAGTGTTAGGGTTGTCATTGGATCCCCACCAGTTGTAGTTTGCGTTAACTGTTTTGTCATAATCGCTTGTAGCATTTATGAACTTTAATCCAATTGTTTCATTTACTGCCTTATTGTCATAAAATGCAGAGGATTTAATGTTAGTTATTCCTCTTTGAGCTTGTACCAAAGCATATACAGTATTATCAAAGATTGAAGTTTTTTCAATGCTTATTACAGCATTATCTCCAGCAGTTTGAATTATAGCATAACCATGGGTATCTGAACCAGTTCTAAGAATTGTGTTTCCATAAATATTTGAATTGTTAATATTTAGGATACCATTGGATCTGATTACAGAATCAGCAACACCATATACATTTGTGATGTTTACATTGTTTAAAGTTAAGACAGCTGTTGGAACAGAAGCATAGTTATAAATTGCAGCAGAGAAATAAGAATATTCCCCAGTGATTCCTAAAGTTACACCATCAATAACACTGTCAATTACAGTTAATGGACCAGTTGTACTACCGGATAAGTAAATAGCACCCCAACCACCGGAAGAGGATACCTTAATGTCTTTAAAGATAGTGTTTTTAATATTTGCAGAACCAGAGGAATAGAATTGTACGGTTCCTTTTGTGGAAATATTCTCAAATTTACAATCTACAATATCCAAATTACCATTACCACCAATTCTGATAGCAAGGGAGCTTCCTCCGGATGTGAAATCTTTCAATACAAGATTCTTGAATAAGAAGTTGGATGCACCAGATGTTTTTGTAAACATGTATGCTGCATTAGCAGTGGTATTGCTTCTTATGATTACATTTCCTTTCTCTTGTCCAATAAAGTCAATAGACTTATCAGTAGGAAGGTCAATTATTCCTTCAGCGTATTCACCGTTTGCAATGTTGATGGTGAATTGGTCACCTTCAGCTGCATTTACGATAGCCACTGCTTTTGCAATGGTTTTGACTGCAGTGTGCTTTTGCAATGGTTTTGACTGCAGTGGATTCGCTTAATCCATCGTTTTCATCATTTCCATCAGGTTTAACATAAATGACATTTCCAGCAGGAGCAGATCCACCAATTACAGTGATTGGAATGGTAGTTGATACGCTTGCTGCAGTTACGGTTACAGTGTCATCACCTTCTGCAACACCCGTGTAAGTTACGATAGCCTTGTTGTCTTGGTATAGAATTTCGTCTGCTAAGCTGCCTTTGGTATCATCTGCATTGGTAAATTTAACTGGAACTTCTGCCATAGTGCCTGTTACGTCACCGGTAGTGGTTCCATCAGTGTATTTGCTGAAGCTGCACTTGCACTGGCAGACATGATAACCCAATTTGATGTGGTTACATTGTCTAAGAATGCACTTGGGTTGTCATTGGTACCGTAGAAGTTGTAATTTGCATTTACTTCTGCTTGTTTGTTGTTACCGATAGCATATTGGCCTTCAGCTAAGTCAAATGCATTGTACTCTGCAGTGGTAGGAGCTGCTGAAATCCAAATTGCATATGCTACATTATTGTCATGGAATGAGTTTCCAGTTATGATACTGTTTCCTTGAGCAGTTGTTTGTGATATGTAAATTAAACCTTTAGCATTTCCACCTGAAATTGTATTGTCTTCAAAATTACAGTTGGAAACAGTCAAAATACCGGCCTTGTTTTCAATAAGTCCACCGATATTTGCACTGTTGTTGTAGAATGAACAATCACTAATAATTCCTGTTGCAGTGGCTGCATTTACATAAATCACCGCTCTTAAAAATGAGCCTGTAGGAATAATAATGTTATGGAAAATTGAATTCTTTACATTAACTACAGAGTTACCTGAAATTGCCAAATATGGTGCAGCAGCAGCACTAGTACCATTAAGGTCATAGAATTCACAGCCATCTAATGTTGCTTTTGCATTATAAAACAATTTAATTGCACCATTACCATTTCCAGGAACTGCATCAGTCAATTTACAGTTGTTCATTAACAATACTCCTCCACCACCAATGTTTATAATTGGGTTGTTTTGCTTGTGATAGTAGTGCCATCAGCACCATTAAATGTAATTGATTTGTCCAAAGTAATGGAACTGGACTGTTCGTATGTACCAGCACCAATATTTATTGTAGAACCATCACCAGCAAGTTCATAAGCTTTGGCAATAGTTGCTACAGCGTTCTCTTCACTTAATCCATCATTGGAATCATCACCTGTTTTTGAAACATAGATGCTTGTAGCACCATCCCCCAGGGGACCTGATTCCAAAGACTCATCATCAGTTATGGATTCATAGGCGATTGCCTGGCCGGAATCACTAGATGCAATTGACGGCGAGGAGTCGCTATCGGCATAACTGATTGCACTGGCATTATCAGCCAAATCAATGGCAAGGTTATTATCTGATGCCATGTCATCATTTGCCGCACTGGCTGATGAGAGAGCCATTGTTGCAACACATAACAATACCAGTAAAATAAGAAAAGTTTTTTTGATTCTCAAGTTTTCACCTCGTTTGCAAAAAGGCAATGCTGGAAAACAGGACGTATAATAATATCTCAATTTATTGGAGATTCCAAAAATATATGATTAGCATCTCAAGATGAGGTTTTGAATATGAGAGAATAAAAAAAATTGTTTTAAAAAACAAAATGCATTTTACAATTTTTTCTAGTTTAGTTTAAAGTTTCTCAATATAGTCTTATAAACAAATAATATTTTCCAGCAAAACCTTATTGATAAAGCATAATTGAAAAAATATCCATTATACCTTATACAATAAATATTTTGTTTTATACATATATAAATCTTATTAAATGAATTTAATAAAAAATAAAATTTATTTTAATCATATAATCTAAAATATTCTAAATTAAGATATTGTTCAATCAAACTTGGAGGAGATTTCACTAAATGACCCATTCAAAGCCTCGACTTCTCCCGAATTGATCTCATCCCCTAATTCAATGACATATGACTTGTATAAAGCCACAACCAAGAGAATGATGACAATTATTCCTCCGACAATCAATATCAGCTCAACAGAACCCTGACAACGATTATCCTTTGAAAAGTTCAAATATAACTCTCTAAAAAGCACACAACCACCTCAAACAAAAAATTAAAAAACAAACAATGGAAAAAAAATTTTAAAATCCAAAGAAAGTCAAACCAAAAGTGTTTATTCCATAAAAAATCAAAAATGCAACAAGAGTGATGGGAATTGAAAACTTCACACCCTTCCTTAAATCATCATACATGACCAAAGCGATTAGAAAACCTGCAAAAACAGAGTGGATAATCAGATAAATCTCAGCTGCCAAAGGAGCAACCTGGCATGTCGTACTCGCCCTTCCAAGATTCATCATGAATGATGAATAGACTCCGACCATTCCAAGTGCAAAAGGAGCTGCAACTACAGAAGCCAAGACTAAAAACATCACAGACATCATAACAGATGATTTCCGCTCCCTCTTCAATATCAGAATGGCCCTTAAGTCTTCGCTTACATCTTCAATCACATCAGCAAGGCCACCACCGCTTTTATATGAGTTCAAAATAATCTTGAAGCTTCGCTGGAGGTTTTGAGAGTTCAATCGAACTGCCATGTTCTCAAAAGCCTCGTCAAATCCCCTGCCCATGCGAACTTCAACAACAACTCTTCTAAGCTCATCATACAAAGGTCCGTTTCCATGTTTTGAAAGATCCAGAAGTGCGTTTTCCAAACTCAGTCCCACACGAAGCATTGAAGCAAGCTGTCTTAAAAAGTCGGGAATGGAGTTTTCTATTTGCATCGCCCTTTGTTCTGTCTTTATCATAACATACGCCACACTGATTGCAATGGGAATGGAAATAGCAAGCATTATAGCAATCAACAGACTAAAAGAGAAAATCAAAGAGACAGATACGAATAAAAGCAAAAGAACAATGATTATCATCAGGATTTCGGCAATGAAATGGGAGGCCAATGCAAACAATCCTGCACGAAGCAGACTTTCCTGAATGCTTATTAAAAACCTATCGCTTAATTTTTCCTCTAATTTTAATGAGATTTTATTAATTAAATCTTCAAACAACATGACATATACTTTAAAAAGCATTATAAATAAGTATTTCTCAAAAATAAAGGCAATTTTACTTTTAAATTAAAATATATTTTAAAAAAAGAATTTAATTTTAAAATTAAAAAATAATTACAAGTTAATAAAAAAATTACAAGTTAAAAATAAAAATAAAAATTGATATTGTTAAAAAAACAGTTAAAAAGAATATAAAAAATAGAAGTTTAAAACAAAAAATAAAACCATTTTATTAAAAAACAGCAAAAAAAGAATATTAAAATAGCTAAAATAGCTATTAAAAAACAAAAATTGTAAAAAATCATAAAACGGGAGGAAGATTGCCTATAACCTTGCCTTTTTTATCAAGGAGAACCATGTCTTCAATTCTGACTCCGAATTCACCTTCAAGGTAAATTCCAGGCTCTACTGTAACAACCATATTGTTTTCCAGAACCGTCTTGTCCCT
>NZ_OMWA01000051.1 GCF_900314615.1 uncultured Methanobrevibacter sp.
AAAAAAATGATAGAAAAAGGAACAAAAGTACTAAAAGAAGGTTTTGCAAAAATGACAAAAGGGGGCGTCATCATGGATGTGGTAAATGCTGAACAAGCTATTATCGCAGAGGATGCCGGTGCTGTGGCTGTAATGGCGCTTGAAAAAGTCCCTGCGGATATTCGTGCAGCAGGTGGAGTTGCAAGAATGGCGGACCCAACAATAGTTGAGGAAGTGGTTGATGCTGTCTCAATTCCAGTAATGGCAAAGGCCAGAATTGGTCATATTGCAGAGGCACAAATTCTTGAAACTTTAGGTGTGGACATGATTGATGAAAGTGAAGTGTTGACTCCTGCCGATGAAGAATATCACATCAACAAAAAGGAATTCACAATACCATTTGTATGTGGGGCTCGTAATCTTGGTGAAGCGTTAAGAAGGATTGATGAAGGAGCATCAATGATACGTACCAAAGGAGAACCGGGAACCGGAAACATAGTTGAAGCAGTCAGACATATGAGAAAGGTAATGGGTGAAATCAGAACAATTCAGGGAATGGAAGAGGAAGAGCTTTGGAAATATGCAAGAAGCATTGAAGCACCATTAGGACTTGTCAAAGAAACTGCGGAACTTGGAAAATTACCTGTAGTTAACTTTGCTGCCGGAGGAATTGCAACTCCTGCCGATGCATCATTGATGATGCAATTAGGTTCTGATGGTATCTTTGTGGGATCTGGAATATTCAAGTCAAACAATCCTGAAGCATTTGCAAAAGCAATCGTTGAGGCAACCGCCAATTATGATAAGCCTGAAGTGTTGGCTGAAGTATCAAAAGGATTGGGTGAAGCCATGAAAGGTTTGGAAATGGCTACATTAAACGAATCCGATAGGATGCAGGATAGAGGAATCTAAATTCATCACCTGTGATGGTTATGGTAAAAGTAGGAATTTTAAATTTACAGGGTGCTGTATCGGAGCATTATGACATGGCTAAAAAAGCCGTTGAAAAGTTGGGTGTTGATGTTGATGTGGTGCCTGTCAGATACGCTGCTGATGTCGGGACATGTGATGGGATAATTATTTCAGGTGGCGAAAGCACAGTAATCGGTAAGTTAATCCATAAAAGAGGTATAGACAAAGTTATTAAAGATAATAGCATTCCTGTTTTTGGAACCTGTGCTGGAATGATATTGTTGGGTAAAAAGACAGATTTCAATCAGCCGTTGCTTGGTTTGATGGATATTGACGTTAAACGAAATAAATACGGCAGACAAAAAGATTCATTTGAGGCCACAATTGAAATATTTGATCAGAAATATTTGGGAGTTTTTATAAGGGCGCCGTCTTTAGCGTCCTATGATGAATCAAAAGATGATATTAAAGTCTTATCCAAGTTGGATGGTGAGATAATAGCAATTCAACAGGGCAATAATATTGCAATGTCGTTTCATCCAGAATTGACTGATGATACATTGGTACATGAATATTTTATTAAAAATATTTTAGATTCTGTAAATGAATATTAAATCTCACTTAATCTGGGATTAGTTGTGGGATTTGGACTATTTTCCTCAATTATGGGGGCAATGAGTGTGGTATGTGATTTTGAGTATGCAACTTCAATTAACAACACTCTCTGGATGGTTATGGTGAGTAGTGTGTCAGTAATGTGATAATGGAATCAACAAATTCCTGTCAAAAAGACAAACAGATTTAAAATGATTCATATGTCTTTTTACCGCCATTACCATTCAATATTGTTTTTTTAAAAAGAGTTGCAAATTGTTTGAATGATGGTGATATGCTTAAATTGAACCACCCTACCCTTAAAGAGGGTGGGGTGGTTCAAGGCTCGGTGGTGATGAAAAAGCTAAATCTTGGGTTGCCTTTTCAAGGCTTTCTTCATCGCCTTCAACATCAATAAATAATAAATGGGAATCCACAGATTTATTGTAGCTCACTCTAGTAATATTTATACCTAAATCAGAGAGACATTTGCTTGCTTTTAAAAAAGCACCGATATGATTTGGCATTTTAGTAATAAATGTCTTATTCATGAAATCACCTATTATGTTAAGAATCATTTTTTTAAATTAATTTATAGTAAATCATATTTTACTTTAAAAGTTTTGAAAGAAACGGATATTAATCTATGTAATTTTATTGTATTTTAAAATTTGCAATTTAATGGATTGATTTGTATAATATTCATTAATTATTATTAATTTTTAAACGCTGAGAAGAGAGAAGAACAATGGCATTTTAAGGATAAGGAACGAATATGGAGACCTGGACAATCCAAACAGGAAGAACTTGAACATAATCTCATACATAACAGGCTCTCTGGATTTCGAACTAATCAAGGAAGGTTGCGAAGAGGATTACACAATCACATTCCCAATATCAAACG
>NZ_OMWA01000052.1 GCF_900314615.1 uncultured Methanobrevibacter sp.
AAGAAAAGGGTGATACGTCATACGGTTGATGTCTGTGATTTTCTCGTACTCTACGGGGGTGATAAGTCCCTTGGAAAGCAGTAACTCCACTACTCTCTGTGCCTGATGGTACTGGGCGTTGCGGATAATTTCGTCAGTTGTAGGTGCTGTCATTAACTCGTTCATAAATCGTTGCCTCCTACAATGTACTGGACGTGAAGGGCGATTTTGAGCGGATTTATTTTGGGGAATGTGGCTGAGTGGCTATTTAGTGAGCAGAAAGAAAATTAACTAGACCTTAACTTTGATTTAGACATAAATTTAATTTTAAAAGGATAAGACTTGCATTATAAATAACAAAATTGAAAAAAAATCTCAGTTTTGACTTGTAAAAGAGTTTGAATGTGGCACTATATTACAAGTAACTTTATGAGGATAACTGCAATGCTATTAGAATTTTCTTGTTCAAATCATAAATCTATACGGAAAGAAATTTTGTTTTCTGCACTTGCAGGAACTGATGATACACATAAAGAAAAATTAATCCCGTTTGGAAAATACAAAGTACTTCGCTCTGCGTTGATATACGGAGCTAATGGTTCAGGGAAAAGTAATTTTATAGATGCAATTATTTTCGTAAAGAATCTTGTTATGAACAGTATTAATCACCAGATTGGACAAGGAATTAGGCAGAATCCACATAAACTTAATTCTAGTGGTAGTGAGAGTACATATTCAATTCAGTTTGTTACTAAAGGGATTCGGTATATATATGGTTTTACCCTCAAAGATTTTCTTGTAACTGATGAGTATTTGTATTATGTCCCTAAAGGAAGACAAACCAAAATATTTGAACGTTCCGATAAAGGTTTTAGTACGGGAAGAAAATTTGCCGGAAAATTGGCAACGTGCAATGATGTGTTGAAACCTAATCGTTTACTACTTTCTTGTGCGGCTAATTTTAGTAATGTTAGTGAAATTATAGACGCATATAGATTCTTTGTTGAAGAACTGGTTGTTTATAATCCTTTAAATCAAAATAATTGGATGAATTATTCATTGTATCAAATGAATTCTAATCCTCAAATGAAAAATGCCGTTATAACACTTATGCAGGATTTAGGCATGGGCATTAAAGACATAGATGTCACAATAGATACAAAGAAAATTGAATCATCCCAATTACCGGATTTTTTATCGGAAGAGTTTAAAAATTTATTATTGAAACAAAATATTGATGCAATAACTGCTAAAGTTAAATACGATAATTTTTCAACCGATCTGATGCAGGAGGAATCGGTAGGCATTCGTAAATTATTTGCTCTGTTGTGTCCATTGATTGATATCATGGTAAACAATAAAACTCTTATCTGTGATGAGCTTGAAACGAGTTTGCATGAGGCTGTTTTATATGAGCTAATAAAGGTATTCATGGATTTACCTATTAATAACAATTCTCAATTGTTTTTTACAACACATGAAACAGGTTTGCTTGATCTTGATATTTTTAGAAGAGATCAAATCTGGTTTACTGAATTAACACCAAAAGAAAGATCTACAGATTTGTACTCTTTAGCTGAATTAAAAAATGTAAGAAAAGATGAAAAGTATAGCAAGGGTTATATATCAGGAAGATACGGAGCCATACCTATGCTTAATGTCGATTTTGCAAAAATTTTAGCTATGTAGGAGAGGTCATATATATGAGAAGAAAACTCAATTTATCGCCTCGTGCTGAAAATACTAGAGATCCATTAATAGTAAAAACGCCTGTACAATTTGACCTTCCTGAAATTAAGGAGCATTTTGATGAAAGTTTAAATGCTATAAGAAAACAATTTGATGTGGCAGAATATTTACTTTCCGTGGAGAAATTTAAAGAATCTGAGAATATATATAGAAGTCAAATTGTTTTTTTAGAAAGCATTTTAGACTTTTTTATGCACGAGATAACTAAATTTGGTTTATACAGAATTTTTATAAAAGAATGGCCAATCACTGATAAATTCAAAAATCTTGAAATTCCAATGTCAGAAGTTATGAAAGCCTTAGCAGATACTGAGTCAACTGAATGGTTTTTTGAATATGTAAATAGCAGGTATTCAGCAGAAGTTATGCAAGATTGGAGTATTATCAGAGAACAATTAAATTTAATAGGTATTCTATGGAAAGATGTTTGTCAACGATGTAACCCAGGAAAACGTGAGTTTCCTATAAACTGGGAAATTACCTCCAGGTTTTAATCCTTTCTATTCTCCGAAAACCCTTACGTTGTAAGGGTTTTTCTTTATTTTACCCTTTGATTTTATAATTAAAATATCGTATAATATTAGCACTTTTGGGATTCTTTATA
>NZ_OMWA01000053.1 GCF_900314615.1 uncultured Methanobrevibacter sp.
TTGAAATTAAAGAAAAATTAGAACGAATTTTTATCGAAGTGAAATTTCAAGTGTAAAAAAAATAAAATTTGAAAGAAGCCTATAAAATTTTACAGACTCAAAAAAATTTAAAAAAAATTAGAATAAATTAGCATGATGCTAATCTATTTCATTGCATCTTTGACTCTGTCAAAGAGGCCTTTTTCAACATGTTTAATTTCATCACCGCTGACTTCGGCAAATTCGGTAAGTATCTTTTTCTGTTTTGAACTTAATTTTTTAGGAACAACAACTGTTACAGTAACGTACATATTTCCTCTACCGGAATGTCTAACAGAGTTCATTCCCTGTCCTCTTAATTTAAATACTGTTCCGCTTTGTGTTCCTGAAGGTATCTTAAATTCAACTTCTTTTCCTTCAATGGTAGGGATACTAATCAAATCACCTAAAGCCGCCTGCGGGAAACTTATTTGTTGGTCTAAATATAAGTGATCGCCTTCACGTGTGAAGTTTCTGTGTCCTTTGATATGTACTGTAACAATTAAATCTCCTTCAAGGCCTGGGGCTTCCCCGCAGTTTCCTTCGCCTGAAACTCTTAAATGGTTGCCTTCATCAACACCTTCTGGAATTTCAATTTTAATTGTTTTTGTTTTTCTTTTACTTCCTTTTCCGTGACAGTCTTCACAAGGGTCTGTAATTATTTTTCCGGTTCCTCCACATTCTCTACATGGTCTTACATTCACCATTTGGCCTAAGAATGTGTTGCTGACTTCTTTAATTTGACCTGTTCCTCCACATTTCGGACAGGTCTGAGGGTCAGAACCTGGCTTGGATTTGGAACCGTTACATGTTGGGCATAATTCACTTCTGGTAATCTTGATTTCTTTGTCACATCCGTTGAATGCTTCTTCTAAAGAGATTGGAACTTCAGTATAAATGTCTGATCCTCTTTGAGGTCCTGTTCTTCCACGGTTGCGTGCTCCTCCACCAAAACCGAACATTTCAAATATGTTTCCAATATCGAATCCCTGGAAAATATCATCAAAGTTTACGTTTTGATAGAAATCTTCAGCAGTAAATCCATCCATTCCTGCATGACCGAATTGATCATATCTTTGACGTTTTTCATCATCAGACAAGACAGCATAAGCTTCACTAACTTCTTTAAACTTATCTTCAGCATCTGGTTCATCACAAACGTCTGGATGGTATTTTCTGGCTAATTTACGATAAGCTTTCTTAATTGTCTTTTCATCAGCAGTTTTATCTACTCCAAGAACTTCATAATAATCTCGCTTGTCTGCCATTTGTTCACCTTAAAATAATTTTAAAAAAATAGATAGAAAAAATAATAGTTTTATCTATTGTTAGTTTATTGATTGATTCTGATTCTGATTTAATATATTTTCTAACAATGTAATAAAACTATATTATTTAATCTAGTCTTTTACTTCATAGTCTGCGTCAATTGTGTCATCATTACCGTTGTCTTGAGCACCTGCATTAGGGTCAGCTCCAGCTTGTTGCTGTGCTTGAGCTTCAGCCTGTGCTTGTTGGTAGATTTTTGCACCAATCTCTTGAATTACATTGGATAATTCATCAGACTTTGCTTTAATGGCATCAATATCATCGCCAGCTATAAGTTCTCTTAATTCAGCTACTAAGCCTTCGACTTTAGATTTTTCATCTTCAGATACTTGATCTTTGAGTTCGTCTAAGGTTTTTTCTGATGTGTAAATTAATGAGTCTGCATTGTTTCTGATTTCAATTTCTTCCTGTCTTTTCGCATCAGCTTCAGCATTCATTTCTGCTTCTTTAACTTTCTGTTCGATTTCTTCATCGGATAATTTGGTTGAAGATGTGATAGTGATTGCTTGTTCTTTACCAGTACCTTTATCTTTAGCGGTTACATTGATAATACCGTTAGCGTCGATATCAAATGTTACTTCAATTTGTGGTACTCCTCTTGGTGCAGGTGGGATTCCTACGAGTTGGAAACGTCCGAGGGATGTGTTGTCTGCAGCCATTTTTCTTTCTCCCTGCAATACATTGATGTCTACAGATGGCTGATTATCTGCAGCTGTGGAGAATACCTGGCTTTTCTTGGTAGGAATAGTAGTGTTTCTTTCAATTAAAGTGGTTGATACTCCACCTAAGGTTTCAATACCTAAAGATAATGGAGTTACATCTAAAAGAACGATGTCTTTAATTTCACCGGCTAATACTCCTCCTTGAATAGCAGCACCCATGGATACACATTCCATTGG
>NZ_OMWA01000054.1 GCF_900314615.1 uncultured Methanobrevibacter sp.
AAATTAAGAAAATTTTTAGGCCTTGAAGCTAAACCGGACGCAGAAGATGATGAAGCAAAAGCTAAATTAAAACAAGAAATTAAAAGCGAAGTAGAAGCTCAATCAAAGCCGGCTGAAGAAGCTAAAAAAGCGGCTGATGCTGCAGCTGAAGAAGAGGCTAAAAAACAAGCAGAATCATCTGAGCAAATAAGTAAAGAATCTTCAACACAGGAGGTTGAAAAAGTGGCTGACAAACCAAAAATAGGATATATTCACATGAGTGGTTGTACTGGAGACGGTATGTCATTAACTGAAAACTATGACATTCTCTCAACCTTACTCACTGATATGGTGGACATTGTTTACGGAACAACTTTAGTAGATTTATGGGAAATGCCTGAAATGGATTTAGCATTAGTCGAAGGGTCTGTCTGTTTACAAGATGAACACAGTGTAAAAGAACTTATGGAAGTAAGAGAAAAATCAGGATTAGTTTGCGCATTTGGATCTTGTGCTATGACTGGTTGTTTCACCCGTTACGCACGTGGTGGACAATTAGCTCAACCAAAACATGAATCATTTGTACCAATTTCTGACTTAATTAAAGTAGATTGTGCTATTCCAGGATGCCCAGCATCCCCTGAAATTATTGCAAAAGTAGTTGTTGCATTAATTAACGGTGACATGGATTACTTACAACCTATGTTAGACATGGCAGCATGCAACTTAGCATGTGGTTGTGACTTACAAACCAACGTTGTAAGCAAAGCATTATGTACTGGTTGTGGAACTTGTGTATTAGCATGTCCAACCAGAGCTCTTGAAATGGTAGAAGGTAGACCATCCCACAACAAAAACAGATGTATTAAATGTGGTGCATGTACTACTCACTGTCCAAGAACCTGGTTCCCTGCTGAACAAATTAAAAAGGACTTAGGATTATAGGAGGAAGTAAAATGGCATTCGGTACATATAAAGAAGTAGTATCTGCAAGAGCTACTGACAAAGCAATCCAAAAAGTCGCACAAGATGGTGGAATCGTAAGCGCATTATTATGCTACGCTTTAGAAGAAAACATCATTGAAGGAGCTATTGTTGCTGGAGATACTGAAGACGCATGGAAACCTGAACCAACTATTGCAATGACTCCAGAAGAAATCATTGCAGCAGCAGGTACCAAATACACCTTCTCTCCAAACGCAATCAGACTCAAAGAAGCTGTAAGACAATACGGTCTTGAAAAAATCGGAACTGTAGGAACTCCTTGTCAAATTATGGGACTCAGAAAAATGCAATCCTACCCATTTGCTACCAGATTTGTAGCAGATAAACTCGCATTAATCATCGGTATTTTCTGTATGGAAAACTTCCCAAGAGATTCCTTAAAAACCTTCGTAGAAGGTAAAATGAACTCTTCCTTAGACAATGTTAACAAAATGGACATTGGTAAAGGAAAATTCTGGATTACCGATCCTGAAAAAGAATCTGGACTTGCATTAAAAGAAACCCACGGATACGAACAAGCTGGATGTAACATCTGTCTCGACTATGTTGCAGAATTAGCTGATGTATCTACTGGATCTGTAGGTTCCCCAGATGGCTGGTCCACTGTATTTACCAGAACTGACAACGGAGCAGACATCTTTACCGCAGCTGTTGAAGCTGGAGTAATCGAAACCAAACCAATGGATGATGTAAAACCTGGTTTAGGATTACTCGAAAAATTAGCTAACGGTAAAAAGGACAAAGGTAGAAAAGAAATCGAAAGAAGAGTCAACATGGGACTTCCAAGTCCTTTCTAAACTCTTCCAAACTTTTAGAAAAAGTTTGATCAAAATTATTTCAATTTTGATACAAATTTTTTCTTTTTTCTTTTTACTTTTTTTTAGGAATTTTTTATTTGTTCGTATTATTTTTAACTATTTTTATTATCTATTTATTAACTATTTTTTACTATCTTTCATATTTTCTATTTTTATAATCAACATTTTCCAATCTAATCAAATAATTAATATATAATAAAATAAAAAACTTAATATATAATTAATAAATTTTATTTGTTAAAAAATAAATTTTAATTTATATTGTTTGGTGAAATTATGAAAAGATTAAGTAAGTTTTGTGTATTATCAATTATTCTAATAATTTTAAGCATTTCTGCTGTAAGTGCTTCAGATGTGGATAATGATAATATTCAATCTTCTATTGATGATATT
>NZ_OMWA01000055.1 GCF_900314615.1 uncultured Methanobrevibacter sp.
ACTTATCTAATTTAGAATCACCACCGGTGGAGAATTTCACTCCGCCCTGAGAACATATATTTATTATATATACTAACTAATTAAAATACTTTTATATATGAATTGAGTTTTCACTCAACTGAAATCTTTTTTGATTTTTGCTTGTAGTTTTCAGTCAACTGAAATCTTTTTTGATTTTTGCTTGTAGTTTTCAGTCAACTGAAATCTTTTTTGATTTTTGCTTGTAGTTTTCAGTCAACTGAAAACTTTATATGAATGTTTCTATAAAGTAATAATTGACACGGTGGTTTCATGATTATTAAAAGAGAGGAATATATAGATAAAATCAAGCCTTTTATGGATAAACACATTATTAAAGTTTTAATAGGTATCAGGCGTTCAGGTAAATCCACAATATTAAAACAAATAATTGACTCGTTAATTGATGATGGAATTCCTCCTGAGAATATTGTATGGATAAATTTTGAGCTCAGTGATTATTTTGAATTAAACACTATTGAAAAACTCGAGGAATTCATTTCAAGCAAAGTGGAGGGTGTAGAGGGAAAAATCTATTTATTTTTTGATGAGATACAGGTTGTTCCCAAATGGGAGAAGCTGATCAATTCATATTTTGCAAAAGGTGGCTACGATATATACATAACAGGCTCCAACTCAAAATTGTTGTCCGGAGAATTTGCAAGCTACTTGTCTGGCCGATATGTGGAATTAAACATCTACCCATTCTCATTTAAGGAATATTTAAAGTATCATGAGGTTTCACAAGACTTCAAACAATATTTTTACAAGTATCTTGATGACGGTGGAATGCCTTCCACATTTGATTACGAAGGAGACAACAGGAAATTAATAATCAGGGATTTATACAACTCAATAGTTCTAAAAGACATAATCCAAAGAAACAATGTACAAAATGCCGACCTGCTGGACCGCATCATGAGATTTGTAATGTATAATATCGGCCAGCCCTTCTCAGCAAACAAAATCCATAACAGATTAAAGCAGGACATGGTGAATGTATCAGTAAACACAATCTACAACTATTTGAGGTTCTTTGAAAACGCATGCCTGATTTATCAAGCCAAACGCGAGGACCTTAAAGGCAAAAAAATATTAAAGCACGATGAAAAATATTACCTCTGCGATTTGGGATTTCGCCAGTCAATAATAGGCAACAATCAAAGAGACATTACAAGGGCAATGGAAAACATGGTTTACATGGAGCTGTTGAGAAGGGGATATGAAATCACAATAGGAAAAGTAGATAGTCTGGAAGTTGATTTCGTATGTAGAAAGCAGTCAAGGCCTATTTACATTCAGGTTTCATATTTGCTTGCAAGCGAAGAGACTATTGAAAGGGAATTCAAGCCACTGAAAAACATAAATGACAACTATCCAAAATATGTGATAACAATGGATGAAGCCGACATGTCTCATGATGGAATTGAACACTTGAATTTAATAGACTTCCTATTGGATGATGAAAATATCTAGCATAATATCTTCAGTTTCCAATTTTTATATTTAAAGATGGAATTAATTAAAAAGAGCAAAAAATCAAAATCCAAGGGATTTTAATTTTTTTAATTATTAAAAACGAGTAATAATAAAATTCAAGAGATTTTAATTTTTTTAATTATAAAAAAAGAGTAAAACAATAAAATCCAAGGGGATTTTAAAGTTTTTTTAAAAACCTAATAATAGACCTTTACGGCCTCGTCGCAATCGTCATACAATCCAAGTGCGGCAAGAGCGCCTACTTTGCCCTGCTCGCCTGTGACTGCAATCAAAGGAATGCCCAATTCATCAGCTACTTTTTCAGCTGTTTCAACATCCATCATTCCGGTTTTTGTAGCCATTGCATATTCCCTAAGCTTTTGCGGAATGCCAATGCCTTCCAGAATGGCTATTGCGGTCTTGTCTGACAAAGTGTCATGCTTCAGGATTTCAATAAGCCTTTCTATGAGCCTTTCCTTGTCCTCTTCTAAAACAGCGAATGTCAATGCAATTGAAACGCAGTTCTGTGTCTTGTGAGGGTTGTGAGGATATAATTGACAGATAATATGGTCAAGATATTCAAATCCTTCATCCTTCAGCTGGCTGCCTATATTGTGG
>NZ_OMWA01000056.1 GCF_900314615.1 uncultured Methanobrevibacter sp.
GGACGGTACTTGCAAATCACGAGGCGCATCTGCGCAGTAAAGATGCGGAGAGTATAACCGGCGGCTGGAATTGAGTTTGGCGGATCTGACACTGACGTTATAGAGCAGTGGCGGATTTTTCAGTATATTGTCCCTTACTAAACGGAACTTAAAGTAGTCAAGGCCTGCTTATCTGTTAATAGTCCGTTCCAGTGATTTATCAATGTCGGATAATTTTTAATGATCCATCTGTTTAAAAGTTCAATGTCCTCCGGATTTAGCTTTTCAATAATTTCTGCATGACTGTTATCTGTAAATCCAGGGCATCGGCTGTCTATTAAACAGGGAATTCTGCAGTCGTTAATTTCGACTTTAACATGGGGACGATCAGGTTCAGTAAATTTTAAGGTTCCATTATAGATAATCCATACAGGAAAAGGTAATCCGCTGTCAACTGTGGTGACGTTTGCCATTTCCGACAAATCTTCATAATCTTCATCTTCGTAATCTTCATAGGCTTCTTTGCAGTATTCAACTCTCATGTCAGGATCTCCGTAAGTTAAAGATAATGCCCCTCTGCTGGTGCAAATAAATAAAGCTCAAAGATCATTTGAGAAACCTGGTTCAATTCATTAGTGCTGTTTAAAATCTGTTTGCTAAATTGCTGTAAAGTTCTTAATTTAAAACTGCAGCGCCTGGACATAAATTTAAACAGGATCGTGTTTTTTTCTGTTGTGCCAGTTGTATGCCATACGAGTAGATGGTAATACATCTGCTTCTGTATATTCTTTCGGCATTATATAAAACTTTTCATTCACTAGAAGATCTAATAAAGAAAACCGCTTTCCTCTAATCTGTACCAGATAACAGTCTAATTGTTGCGGTTGAAATTGATCCATCATGACTGATTCAAATTGTTTGTGCTTTTCACCGGCTGCATCTTCACAATCTTTGGTGTACAAAAGTTCAGAAATGCCGTTGGAATGAATAAAGAATATGGATTCCTGTTCACAGTGTTCACCCCAGCGTTTACCATAAGAATATAATTCATCCTCCCATTCCTTAGGTGCATAAATTATAGTGGATTCCTCATATACCGGATTGTTTTCATCTTCCTTACCGTCTACTTTTACCCTATGATATGTGAATTCGTTTTTTAACGCATTTATACGAATGTCATTCGTATCATCATAGTTAATATCGCATGAATTACCGTTTCGGCAACCGCTTATAATTAGAACTGCATCCCCGTTTTCTAAATGTTTCATTAACCTTTGTAAAGATTTTTCCAGACGTGTTTCACTTTTCATATTAAAACCCCTTATCCAATGATGCTTTAAGGTGTAGTCAAAAATCCAGGCTGAACACTCCAGATTTTGTATTTCAACATAAAGAACTATAGGTAATGTTGTAAACCTGCAGTGAACTTAATTTTGCATCAATTTCCTTTTCGATAATCATAACGGACTTGAATAATCTCAGGAAATGAAATAATTTTACTTTATATACAATAAACACTTGATTTAATAATGAATAAAGATGTAAACAAACATATATAAATTCATATTAATTGGTTATTGATCTAATGTAAATGAAAATTTACATTTTATGTCATATTTTTTGACTTATTTCATATTTAGAGGTTGGATAAGGAACCATAGGACAGTTCATTAAGAAAAACAGCAGGTAGTGTAAGATGATAATGGAAGCGGCGGAAACAGCGGATAACCATTGTTGTGAGAATTTTAACCAAAACTCTCAAAATTTTATACTAGCAGCATATAACCATTTAGCCCTTAATGCCTTTGCAATCTGATTGATGAATTTGCGGACGTTATCTTAGGTTATTCCGGCATTACTAAGAATTTTCTTTTGAACAAATCAGGCAGATCAATCCCGACCCGATACAGGGAAGTGGAAAATATCTTATTTCAGAGTGTTTCAATCGTATCAATTCAGGCAGATCAATCCCGACTTAATTAAAGCAATTGCAGAATTTATTGCAAATTGTGTTTCAATCGTATCAATTCAGG
>NZ_OMWA01000057.1 GCF_900314615.1 uncultured Methanobrevibacter sp.
ATGCAGCGATTGTTTGAAAACATGCAAATGCCTTCAAGGGAAAATGCTTGTAGGGCTTACATTTCAACGCTATTGCAAGTTTGCACTTTATTCCCTGACATTAAAGAACGTTATCTTCTGAATTTGCATAACGATATTAGCCGTTGGGTGTCAGTAATTAATTCTGCAGTCGATAACGGTGAAGTTGTTGAAGGAATAGATGTGCTTTCAATTGCCAAACAGTTTGTTTGCATTTTTTATGGACTATCTGTTGTTGACTCAATGTCTCACGGTTTAAATATCCCACAATTGCGAGAACAGATGTACACCTTATATAATATAATTAAAAAAGTCTAAAAATCATCTGATTTTGAATTGAATTTTGTAATTTTGCACCTACATAATAAACAGTATGTATAATTTATTATTTTTATCAAATTATGGTGCAAAAAGTTTATATAACAAAAACTGCGTCTTTTTTCCCTAACTTGCCAGTTGGGAATGATGAGATGGAAGATTATCTTGGCTATATTGGAGGTAAAAAATCCAGAGTAAAAAGTATAATCTTAAGGCAAAATGGAATAAAAACTCGTTTTTACGCCTTAGACAAAGAACAGCACATTACACATAGCAATGCTGAAATGGCGGCTCTGTCAATAAAGAAACTCTTACCAGAAAAGAAAGATCGAGATGATGTTCAGGTGTTATGCTGTGGTACATCAACACCTGATCAAATGCTACCATCTCAAGCAGCAATGGTTCATGGAGCAGCCTTTAGTCACCCTATGGAAATCTTCTCATTGGCAGGTGTTTGTATGACAAGTATTGCTGCGCTAAAAACTGCGTATATGTCCGTATTATCAGGAAATTCTAAGAATGCGATTTGTTCAAATTCTGAGTTAGTCTCCCCTGTTTTGCTATCTAAATTTTTTGAAGAAGAGTATCATTTTTTGAAAGCGATAAAAGAGAATCCTATTCTGGCATTCAATAAGGACTTTTTGCGTTTTATGCTTTCTGATGGAGCAGCTTGTTGCTATTTACAGAATAATGTCAGTCCTGGCGTTAATCTTGAGATTAATTGGATTGAAACAATATCATTTGCCAATCAATATCCTGCTTGCATGTATATGTGGGGAGATTATGATGAAGATGGGGTGTTTAGAAGCTGGAAGGAATTTGATGGAAAAGAAATTTTAGAAAAATCAATTTGGTGTATAAAGCAAGATATCAAATTGTTAAATGAGGTCGTGGTCGTTCGTTTTGTTGATGCAATTGAAATGGCATTAAATAAATATCACGTTAATGGTGATTCGATTGATTATGTGATCCCCCATATATCATCAATGTATTTTTATAATTTACTGGCAGAAGAATTGGAGAGGAGAGGGATCTGTCTCCCAACAGAAAAATGGTTTACTAACCTAACGACTGTGGGCAATGTCGGTTCCGTTGCTATATTTGCGGGTTTGGACGAACTTGTACATTCTGGCAGACTTATAGATGGTAATAAAATACTATTATTTGTTCCAGAAAGTGGTCGATTTACATACGGTGTGGTGTTATTAACTGTTAAATATGCTTGACTTTCTATTTTTTTAATTACCTTTGCCGAAAATTTTGTGAATATGAAGTTCTCACTATGCTCTATTATGGAGTATGGGGACTTTGCTATTCTTCTACCAATACCACAAGGGACACAGATGGTGAAGCAACCCCATACTCTTTTTATATTATGGCAAAGAATAATACGCGTGATCTCATTTTAGACAAGACTTATCGGTTATTGTTTATCTACAACTGGGAGGCAATAACAATAGAACAGATAGAAAGTTCTATTGGGAGAACGCGTGGAGCCATTTTCTATTTCTTCAAAAACAAAAGCCAATTGTTCAATTCCGTTATTAATGAACGATTCCTTTCGAAGTTTTTGACCTCTGAAGTTAGTACTCCTGCTATTCAGGATTCAACCATTTCGGGTTTCTTTAACCAATATCAAACTCCTTTTGAGAGGCTTTGCAATGATATTTCTGAAAATTACGATCTCAAAGACCCCACTCCTGCTGTATTAAATATAATTGTCCAAGCCCGGAAACTATACCCGTGTTTTGACATTATTATTGGACGGTATATTTCTGATGAAATTCAATACATTGAAAAAAACGCAGTTATTATGCGAGATAATCCCAGGCTGATCAATTCATTTAAAACATATTGTCTGCTAAAGAGTGGAACCTTGCTTCTTTCTGCCAGTCAACAGGATTTATTCAATGTTAACAAACATCTCCAATCCTATATTAATGGGATTGCATACCTGTTAGGAGAGTAATATACTTGTGAATCATCCCTGCATTTTCCTAATTTAGCATAAATAACAGCACAAATTCCTTAATTATTCTAAAATACCTATCGGTATGTTATGGAGT